>JBGCDC010000090.1:0-14695 GCA_045105055.1 Phycisphaeraceae bacterium
CATTCAAAAATAGCCCCCACCGCAAGGTGGGGGTTCACATCCCAAAACGCTTCGAACCCCCATCTCGCGATGGGGGCTATTGAAGATAATAAATATCGCGTGCCACCGACAAATACACCGCACCGTCTCATCGCGACTCACCTCTAAACTACTGACAAGCCCAATTACACCTGCCCATCCATCTGCTTGTCAGCGCGTAAGGTGGGTGGAGGCTCGGCGCAACCCACCGATTCGATATCAATAACCGTTCTTGGTGGGTTGCGCCAAGCCTTCACCCACCCTACAAATCAACAATCATCCATGCTGATAACGCTCGGATGCCCGTCGCATGGCAAAGCCATCCCACGGAATAAACCCCAGTAACACACGAGCGCGCAGAAGCTCAACAATTGCCCGCTCATTCCGTGGGATGCCTAACAGCATGCCACGGCCACCCGCAGGGGGAGGGTATCGAGCGGACCATGTTTTATAGCAAGCACAGGCTTATCTACACCCCTGAAATTCTCTGCGGTGTCGCCAAAGATAAATGCTGTTCCACACAGCGAAGCAGAAGAGAGGCAGGGCGCAGGCCCACCCAATCAACAGCACCAGGCCAGCCGCTCCAGCAGATATGCCGGTCGTCACATTGTGCGTTGGATCAACCATCAGGATCAGGCCATATACGACACCAGCACAATAGAGAGTCATCCATCCAACCCACAGTACGATAGCGCTGTAGGCCGCCGCCCGTTTTTGTTTCGCAAACCCAACGGCAAGCCAACACAATAGCGATGCGATAAGGCTATACAAAACCGCCGCCGACCAAGGCAGGTAACCCCAGTCGATGTCGCCCCACCACTGATCACTTTCGCCACGAATGAGCCTAAAAAGTATCGTACTCACGGGCAAAACGGCGAAGCAGATCGCAAGCAATGCGAGGACGACTAAGACTAAGCCGGTCACTCGAATGCCGATACGGATCTTGCGACGACTTTGGGATGGCTTAAGAAAACGGGAAAAATCTATCACCTCCCGGATAGACGATCGAAGGGCCCGATGTGCGTGGACCGATACAAACAGCCAAGCGACGATCAGCAGCAAAGCGATCAGCGCTAAGCGATGTAGCAGAAATCCATTCCACTCAAGCGAAGGATACCAACGCAACTCACTCCAGAAAGGGTCGAGCGGACCATAGGTGAGAAACGACGAGTCCCCTAGAAGCATGCAGAGCAGATCCAGAAACAGCAGGGCCGCAGCAACCAAACAAACCCACACCCCCAAAAGTAACCGTCGATGTGAGTCCATGACATCCAATTCAATTGACAGGTCAGAAGGACAGGGAAAAGGGAAAAGCGACAATCACTAATACCGATCAATACTCTGACCACCATCATCGTGCATCGCGAAGGCCATGTTGCCTTCGCTGCGGACTTCGCCGTGTTGTTCGAGGGCTTTGCGTTTGTTGACTTTGGGGGCGCCGACCAACTCGCAGCGGGACTCGCGGTCGTCGATCGTGCCGAGGACGGTGCGGATCGAGTGCAGTAGGTTTTCATCGGCGCTGAGGCGCATGTTGGGGACGCGGAGGTCGACGACGGTGCCGTCTTGGTGCAGCTCGAAGAGGACGCCCGCCATGCCGCCGTTGCGTAGGCCGGCTTGTCGCAAGAGTTCCTTGAGCTTGTTGATCTGGTCTTTGGATTCGCCGTTGCGGGTGACGCCGGCGGGCTCGTGGATGACGATCTTGATCGCCTCGGCAAGGGTCTTACTCGCCTGGCTCACCGGCACAACCTTATCGACCACGACGCTCGGCTCTTCACGCCTACGATCCACCTTGCCACACAAGAAAACGACCTCGTCCAGTTCCATGTGCATGTAGTTCATGGCGTAGCTATCGGAGAACATGACGCCGTCGATCTTGCCGAGCTTATCTTCGAGCGTGATCATCGCCATCTTCTGCCCGGCGCTTCGGCCGTTCTTCACCATCGTCTGACGGACGCGCGTCAACATGCCGCCCAAGACGATCTTCGTATCCGCAGGCAGCGAGCCGATGTCCGCGACCGTGACCGTGCCGAAGCGGTCGATGGTGTCTTGATGCTCGGCCATCGGGTGGCTGGAGACGTAGATGCCCATGACTTCTTTTTCGTAGCTCAGCAGCTCCGCGGTGGTCCAGGGCATGACTGTGGGCAGCGGGACTTGTTCCTTCTGGTTGTCATCCGACCCGGGTGCCGAAGCACCCTCCGCCTCAACGGGTTGACCAAACATGTTGAGTTGGCCCGAGGCGCGATCGCTTGCGGCGCGTTGGCCAGCTTTAACCGCGGGTTCGATCGCTTCGCAGAGAGCGGCCCGGTTCTCGATGCCGTGCAGCGAGTCAAACGCGCCACACTTAACAATCGCTTCGATGGCGGATTTATTGATCGCTTTAAGATCAACGCGTTCGCAGAAATCGAATAGGCCGATGAACGGGCCGTTCTTCTTGCGTTCATCGACGATGGACTGGATGGCTTTCTCGCCAACGCCTTTGACCGCGTGCATGCCGAAGCGGATGTGTCCGGTGCTTGGGTTGCGTTCTTCGCCGGGCATGTAGACGACGGTGAAGCCGACGTCCGACAAATTGATGTCCGGCGGCTTGACCTCGACGCCGCGTCTGCCGCTTGGCGTAAGCAGTTTTTTGCACTCATCGATGTACTCGATGACCTTGTCGGTGTTGCCCGATTCATAGGTGAGCACCGCGGCCATGTAGTGCAGCGGGAAGTGCGTCTTGAGGTACGCGGTCTGGTACGCGACGATCGCATAGCCAGTGGAGTGTGACTTGTTAAAGCCATAGCCCGCGAACTTGAGGATCAGGTCGAAGAGTTCGTTTGATACTTTCTCTGGAACCTTATGAAGGTCTTTAGCGCCTATGATGAAATCAACGCGCGCGGCGTTAATCGTTTTTTCTTTCTTTTTACTGATCGCCTTAATGATCGAATACGCTTGGCGGAGCGCGATGCCGCCGAGCTGGTTGATCACCTGCATGACCTGCTCTTGGTAGACCATGATGCCGTAGGTGTCGGCGGTGAGCTTGTCGACGACTTCGTGAACGCCCGGCACTTTTTCTCGGCCGTGCTTACGGTTGTTGTAGTTCGGGATCAGCTCCATTGGACCAGGGCGGTACAACGCGTTGGCGGCGATGAGGTCTTCGAGGCGGTCGGGCTTCATCGACATGAGCAGGTTGCGCATGCCGCCTGATTCGAATTGGAAGACGCCCGCGGTTTCGCCACGCTCAAACAGCGAGAGGACGCGCGGGTCGTCGTACTTGAGCCGTTCAAGGTCGAGTGGGTCGTAGGCGGGATCATCTTGGTCGCTGCCTTCGCGCTGTGTACTTTCGGGGGCAGGCTTAACCGCAGCGGTGATCTGGCTCTTCGGAAAGTCTTGTGCAACAAGGGCTTTTCCGCGCTCGATAATAGAGAGGGTTCGCAGCCCAAGGAAATCCATCTTGAGCAGGCCGACGTTCTCGCAGGTCGGGCCGTCCCACTGCGTGACGATCTGATCTTCCTGCCCCGGCGGCTTATAAAGCGGGCAAATATTATCGAGCGGCTGGGTCGCGACAATAACACCCGCGGCGTGGACCCCCGCGTGTCGAGCCATGCCTTCGAGCCGGAGCGCGGTGTCATACACACTACGGATCTGTGGCGAGGCGTCGTAGACCGTGCGCAGGTCGGGCTCGTCTTTTAGCGCGGAAGTGAGCGTGGTCTTTAGGCCGTCGCCGACGAGCTTGCAGACCTTGTCCACCTCAGGCAGAGGCAGGTCCATCACACGCCCGACGTCGCGGATTGCAGCGCGGGCTTTGAGTGTTCCGAAGGTGATGATCTGCGCGACGTAGCCGTACTTTTCTCTGACCCATTGTAGAATATCGCCTCGGCCATCTTGGCACATATCGATATCGATATCGGGGTATTCGGATCGGTCGGGGTCGGTGAATCGTTCGAAGAGTAGGCCGTACTCGACGGGGCATGCGTTACTGAGACCCATGACGTAGCCGGTCATGGTGCCGACGCCCGAGCCACGCGCGTTACAGGGGATACCGTTTTGTCGGCCGTAGTTGACGAAGTCCCAACAGATGATGAAGTAGGCCGAAATCAGCTTGTCAGAAAGAACTTTCAGCTCACGCTCGAGTCGTGCGCGGATCGCATCGGTGATGCCGTCCTTGCCGTAGCGCCAAACCAGCCCCGCTTCACAAAGCAGTCGCAGCGCGTGGTCACAGTCTTTCTCAAGCTGCGCACGGTCGATCTCGCCTTCTTCTTCGTCCTCTTTTACGGGCTCAACGATGATCTGAGCACAGAAGTCTTTGATCCAACCATTGGAACTAAGCGCTTCGTCGGATTTGAAATCGAGGACGAGTTTCGCTGGATCGTCTTTGTATTGACCGTCGAGTAGTTTCTTAAGGCGGTCGGTGTAGACGGGCCGAACGACCGGGGCGTGGTTGGCGTTGAAGTCGACTTCGACGTTACAACGATCCGCGATTTTGACTGTGTTTTCAACGGCTTCTGGCGTGTCGGCGAACGCCTTGATCATCTCATCCGCGGTTTTCACGTACAGGTCGCGCGGGTAGTGCAGCCGGCTTTCATCCGACTTGATCTTGCCCATCGAGATGCAGCAGAGCGTGTCGTGTGCATCCCAATCGTCAGCGGTCATGAAGTGCGCATCGTTATCGCAGACAAGCGGGATGTCGAGCTCTGCAGCGATCTGCTTGATGTACGGGTTGATCTCGTCTTGCAGCTTTTCTTCATGACGCTGCATCTCGAGGTAGAAGCATGGCTCGCCATTTTCATTGGTGCCGAAGAGTTCTTTATGCCAGAGCGCTTCTGCTTTGGCGTTTTTGTAGTGGGTCGGGTCGTTGGACTGGTGGTACTTAACGAGGTGGTAAGCGACGGACGAGCCGAGGTGGCCGTTGATGGCGATGAGGCCCTCGCCCCACTGCGCGAGGGTCGACTTATCCATGCGCGGCTTAAAGTAGAAGCCGTTGATGAAGGCGTCGGACGAAAGCTTGAGCAGGTTGTGCCAGCCGGTTTGGTTCTCGGCGAGGAGGACGAGGTGGAACCCGCCGTCGGACACGCCGGTGAACTCGCGGTTGGTGCGATCAGATGTCTTGCCGCCGATATCGGGCGCGACGTAGGCCTCGATGCCGATGATGGGCTTGATGCCTTGCTTCTTGGCGAGGTTGTAGAACTCGACAGCACCGTGCATGTTGCCGTGGTCGGTGACGGCGACAGCGTCCATCCCCAGCTCTTTGACGTGCTTAACGAGTCGGTCCAGCCGGTTGCCGCCGTCCAGTAGGGAGTACTGGCTGTGCAGGTGGAGGTGGACGAACTTGCCTTGCAGCTTGTCAGTCTTGGAGTCGGCGGTTTTTGCCATCCGTGGCGGCCTCGGGGTAAAGGTGGGTGACTCGATCGGGTCGAACTCAAGGAGTTCTTAAGCAACGTCTTACCCGACCCCGCCGCGTGCCCCAAAGCGGGCAAGCAGTGAACTTGGATGAGACCATTGGGAGTTGACCCAAGTATAGCTCGCCGGGTGGGCGAGTCGAAGGGGCTCGCTGGGCTGAACAAACTGTCGCTATGGCGTCACGCATTGTCGCTACGGTGACATGGTCATGCGGGCTTGAGGGTGTAAGATAAGGAGTAGAAAACTTGTCCTTCTAAAACTAATAGCCATCGCTGTGGCGGACCCCGCTCAGCCGCTGCGACGACGTTTTTCAACTCTGGAACCGACACCATGAAACGACTGCTCACGATCCTGTCCGCCCTGCTGCTCTTTGCGAGCTTGAACACGACCGCCTTTGCACAAGACAAGGCTAAGCCCGAAGACGACGGCCGAGCCGGCGACGGACAGCCGCTCGCCAAGGCCCACCCGTCGTGGAAAGTCGAGAAAGTCCGCTCCGCTGAGTGGGAGCCACAGGTCGGCGCCCTCGCATGGAGCCCGGACGGCAAGCACCTCGCGGTCCTCACGTTCAACCCACGACGCACCGGCGCGACCGGCGACTACAACGGCCAACTGCATATCATCGAAAACGGCACCAGCGTCGACGTCACCAAACAAAAACGCACTAAGGTCAGTGAAGAGCTCATCCTCCCGCTCGGCGCGTACTGGCTGCCCGAAGGTCTGTTCGTGCTCGAACGACACGAGATCTCCAAGTGGACCGACGAAGACGGCGACGGCATCCCCGAAACCAAAAACACCCACGCCTCGGGTTGGATCAGCTCGAACTTCCACGACTTCTCCTTCGGCCTGGGTTACCACGACGGCTACCTCTACGGCGCACTGTCCACCAGCTTGCATCTCTCACAAGAAGATCGCGACAGCGCTGTCGCCAACCCCGACGACCCCATCGCCGGCCAGATCAGCGACTCCAAGGGCAAGACCCGCGGCGGCAACGCGCCCAACCACGAGTTCCGCGGCTGCGTCATGAAAGTCAGCGTCGAGACCGGCGAGATCGAATGGATCGCTGGCGGACTCCGCACGCCCAACGGCGTCGGCACCGGGCCCGAAGGCATCGTCCTCGTCCCCGACAACCAAGGCGACTTCAAACCTTCCAACGGCATCTACGTCCCCAAGGGCGGCGAGTTCTTCGGCAAGTACAACGCAACCTTCAGCACCGAGAGCCACCCCGACGGCGGCGTGCCCTCGATGTACTCCGACAAAGAACCCACGCCACCCGCCATCTGGCTCCCGCAAAACGAAGTCGGCAACTCGCCTAGCGCGACGCTGTTGATCCCCGAGGGCAAGCCCTTCGCGGGGCAAGTGCTCAGCGCGGACCTGACCCAAGGCGCGATCCACCGTATCTATATGGAAGAGGTTGATGGTACGTGGCAAGGCGTCGTCTTCCGCCACACCATGGGCCTTGAAGGCGGACCCAACGACATCAAGTGGGGCCCGGACGGCTGCCTGTATGTCGGTGCGATGGGCTCGGGCGGCAGCGGCGGCTGGGGCTGGGGCAAGACGCTCTTCGGCCTAGAACGCCTGCGACCGACCGGCGAGACCGCGTTCGAATATGAAAAGATCGAGACCACCAAAGACGGCTTCAAGGTCACCTTCACAGAGCCGGTGAAAGCGGGCCAACTCGACAAGCTCGATAACTGGGAAGTCACCGCGTGGACCTACGTCGCCAAGCCGTTCTACGGCGGCCCCAAGATCGAAGAGCACAAAGCCAACATCACGGGCGTGAAAGTCTCCGAAGACCGCACCTCGGCCGAGCTCATCGTGGACGGCCGACGGCCTAACTTCGTCTACCACATCCGCATCGACGCGACGTCCGACAAGGGCGAGAAGATGTGGTCCCCTGAGTCGTGGCTGACGTTCCACAAGGCCCCGAAGAAATAACGGATCGACGTATTTTGCAGGGTGGGTGAAGGCTTTGCGCAACCCACCGATCAAGAATTACCAAACCAAACCACCTGTAAGATCACGCTACGATAAACCGTCCCTCTAATCCACGAGCGGGCCCACTCGGCCCGCTTTTTTCACTCAGTTTGATCATTAAAAATAGACCCCGCTAAGGAACCCCCATGCGTCGCAAAGCCACACTACTCACCGGCCTGATCGCCATACTCACGCTCGCCGGACCAGCCACCGCGCAATTCGAAAAACGCCCCGGCGCCGGCCAATCCCTCGAAGCCCCCCACCCCGCCTACACCATCGAGCAGGCCCGGCCCGACAGCTTCAACCCGCAAGTCGGCGCGCTCGCCTTCCTGCCCAACGGCATGCTCGCCGTCACCAACTTCTCTCCGCCGGACCACGGCAAGAACTGGGAAGAGCCCAACGGCACGCTCTACGTCATCGAAAACCCAACCGAAAAAGACGCCTCCAAGATCAAAGTCCGCACGATCGAGAAAAGCCTATACGACCCGCTCGGCATGACCTTCCACGACGGCGCGCTCTATATCTGCGACCGCAACGAAGTCTCCAAGTGGACCGACACCACCGGCGACGGCATCCCCGATACCAAAGAATCCTTCGCCTCCGGTTGGATCAGCGACAACTACCACCACTTCACCTTCGGCCTGCCTTACGTCGACGGCTACTTCTACCTCACCCTCTCGACCAACATCACCATCGGGAACATGAAGAAGGAAGAAAATATCGAAGGCCCGGTCCACTCGCTCAACGGCATGAACCCCGAGCTGCGAGGCAGCCTACTGAAGATCGACGCGAAAACCGGCGAGTTCACCGAAGTCTCCGGCGGCCTGCGAACACCCAACGGCGTCTCGGCCGGCCCAGACGGCCACATCATCATGCCCGACAACCAGGGCGCGTGGAAACCCGCCTCCGGCATCTACGTCGATAAGCAAGGCGCGTTCTTCGGCCACTACAACAACACCGAAGCCGTCAGCGACTTCTACCCCGACGGCGGCGTGCCCTCCGCGTTCTCCGATCAACCGATCACGATGCCTGCTGTGTGGATCCCGCAGAACGAATGTGCCAACTCGCCAGGCAACATGGTTGAGATCCCCGAAGGCAACCCGCACGCCGGCCAATTCCTCATGGCCGAGATCACCCGTGGCGGCGTTCGTCGCGTCGAATTTGAAGAAGTCGATGGCACCTGGCAAGGCGCGATCTACCGACACTCCCACGGCTTCGAAGCTGGCACCAACCGACTCGCATGGGGCCCCGATGGCTCGCTCTACGTCGGCTGCATGGGGCACAAAGGTAACTGGTCATGGAAGGGCAAGAAGACCGGCCTACAACGCCTCGCGCCGACCGACCAAACCGCCTTCGAATTCGCATCAGTGAAAGCAACCAAGGACGGCTTCAAGGTCACCTTTACCGAGCCTGTCGATAAAGCCCAGCTCGAAGACAAGGCCAAGTGGGCCGTCAACGCATGGACCTACAAAAAGACCAAAAACTACGGCGGACCCAAGATCCCCAAGGACGCTAAGGAACAAGTCGCTGAGATCGCCAGCATCACCGCAAGCGATGACGGCCTAAGCGTCGAGATCACCCTTGCCGACGACCGCAAAACCAACCACGTCTACCACATCCGCTCAGACGCCACATCCAAAGCAGGCAACAAGATGTGGTCCAACGAAGTCTGGTACACCTTCCACAAGGCCCCGACGAAGTAACACCACCCAATCACCAGATAACCAAGAAAAAGCCCACAGATTCAATCTGTGGGCTTTTTTAATTCACTTCAAAAGTTCAAACTACTTTGGATCAAGCCCCTTGCAACGCCTTCACCGCAGGGAAATCAACCTCGGTCTGTGCGATGTGATTGACGAAGTTCGTGAAGAAATTCTTGATCACTTGCGCGGTGACTTCGAGGACCTCGGCATCGCTCAGGCCTGCTTCACGTGCGATCTCGAGTTGATCGTCGGTGACGAATCCTTCGCGTTCGAGGATGGCATCAACCAAATGCAAGACGGCTTGTGCTTTGTCGTCGTTGGCGTTGCCTTCGCGGGCGTCAACAGTTTGCTCCTCGCTTAGGCCGACCATTTGGCCGATCGCGGTGTGGGCGGACTCGCAGTAGTCGCAGCCGTTCCGATTGGCGACGCGGAGTGCGATCTGTTCTTTGACCGGGGCCGAGAGCGAGCCGCCGTCGAGTGTCTCGCCGAGCTGCAACAGCCCCGCGAGCACCGAGGGCGCCTGGCCTAGGGTCCGGTAGAGGTTCGGGACCTTGCCGACCTTTTGCGTGATCGCGCCGAAGAGGTCGGCGGCCTGTCCGGTGGCTTGGTCGTCCGATAGGGGTTGGATTCGAGGCATGGCGTTGCTCCTTTGAAGCAATGGGTTTTGATCGGCCCGGCTCAAGCGAGGCACGGGGGGAGAACCACTTGCGCGTCAAAGCTATTCCATGCTGCTCTATTTTTTAGTAACGGACTTGCGACGACCAGGCTTCTTGCCCTTCTTCGTCACGACCGCTTCTCGTTTAGCCTCCGGGTCGGCCGCTGCCTTGATGCGCGTGAGCGCCTTCTCACGGTAGTCAGCGCTGAGCTCGGTCCCCAGCCAGTCCCGCTTCAGGCGATTCGCCACGGCCAAGGTCGTTCCGCTACCCGCGAAGGGGTCGAAGATGAGGTCGCCTTCGTTGCTACTCGTCAGGATGATGCGTTCGAGCAATGCCTCGGGCAACTGGCACGGGTGCCATTGCTCGCGTTCTTTGAACGTCCCGCACAAACGCGAGAGGTACCACGAATCGCAGTCCGCATCGAAATAGCCACCGTCGGGTGCGTTTGGATCGACATCTTCGCCGATGCGCTTTTGTGATTCGACCACCGCGTCCTGCGGGCGCTGGTACCAGTCTTTTGAGTTGGGGAATCGCTGGTACCACGTGTCGTCGGGCAGCTTGCCGCGTTGGTTTGATCGCGAGTCTTTATAGGTGGTCAGCCTCGCCGACGGCACCGCCACCGCGTCGTAGTTAAACGTAAAGGGTAGATCCTTCGTGAGATTCGATTTGGCTTTGTAGCCATAGTCTTGCCCGGTCTCTTTCGCCCCGCGTGGCTTGCGCGCTTTCGTTAATGCCGCACTGCCCACGCAGTAAAACAAGTGCGCGTGGCTGCGGTTGAACTTGATCTTGCATCGCTGGCCGAACGTGTAGTGCCAAACGATCCAGTTGCGAAAGAGCAGCTTGCCTTGTTTTTGCAGCTTCTTGAGATGGACACGCGTCTCGGCAGCGTACTCATCACCAATCAAGACATACATCGAGCCGGTGGGCTTAAGCAGATCCGCCGCGGCATCGATCCAGTCGCACGTCCACGCGATGTACTTGTCGTCGTCGAGCGTGTCCTTGTACTGGTCGTAACCAAAGCCGATGTTGTAAGGCGGATCCGCAAAAACCAAATCGACCGAATCGTTAGGCCAGGCCCGCATCGTCTTGATGCAGTCCCCGCCAGCGATGGTGTTGCGTTTGATCTCGGCGGCAGATTGCTTAGTGGTCTTCGCGGGCATTTCGGAGATTGTAGCGAGCGCGGTAGGATAGCGCTAACCAACGGGAAGAAAGCCATGCAAAACAATGCCACTCGATGGATCGCCCTGCTTGTGATTTGCTTGATGACTATCGGTTGTGGCGGCGAGTCCACGACCCAAGAGCAAGCGGACGCCGACGAAGACACCCGATCACAAGAGGACGCTGGGCCTGTTGTGATGGTGCTGGAAACCAGCGAGCCGACCTATTGGCGAGACGGTCAAGCGGTCAGCACGATCGAAGAGGTTCGCACACTGGTGATCGAATATGAGCCCGAAGCAGCACAAAACTACACCATCGAAATCGACGGAGATTTTAAACGTGCAGGCCAGCTCCGCCTCGTCCTAGAACAGGTCGGCGAGACGGACCCCCCTACCGATCTGTCGGCTCAGGCGGCACAACTCTTCGATCAAATCCAGTTGGCCTTCAATCAGAAGGCAAAAGACGCGGCGATGCACGAAGAGGGGCATCTTCGTGGAGAACTAAAAAACGCTATTTCAGAAGTCACTCGGTTACAAGCTGAAATCAACGCGCTTCAACAGATCTTACGAGGCGTCCCTTCGACCGATGAATCACGGCTTGAACGACGCAAACTCAATCGGCAACTGGACAACATTCTCGTCACACAGATCGCTTTAGAAAAATCAATTGAGCAGGCCAAGCGGCGAAACGATCGCGAGCGCTACGTCACGCTGCTGCGCGTTCGCTGAGCAAGGGGTACCATCGTGCTATGCCTAAAGTTGTGATTACTGAAACGCTCGATCAGACGTGCGCGGACTGGCTCGGCGAGCGGTTCGAAGTCGTTTGGCATCAGCACGATGCATCGGGTTTAGCCGATCAGCTTGCTGACGCGGATGCGCTGGTGGTGCGGACCTACACCGAGGTCAATGATGCGCTGCTGGATCAATCGCCGAACGTGAAGGTCATCGGGCGAGCGGGCGTTGGCTTGGACAACTTTGACCTTGAAGCGTGCAAGCGGCGCGGGGTGCGCGTGGTGTACACACCCGACGCGAACACGCAGGCGGTCGTCGAGTACATCCTCGGCCTCATCCTCGATCACTTCCGACCACGCACCGCGCTTAAGCCCGGCACCTCCGCATCGCAATTCCACGAACTCCGCAAGACCGAGGTCGGCGTCGAACTCGCGGACCTCACCCTCGGCATACTCGGCATGGGCCGAATCGGTAAACGCATCGCTACCGTCGCCCACGCACTCGGCATCAACGTGCTAGGCTGCGATGTGCTCGACGAAGCAACGATCCGCACCGCCATCCGCGAAATCCCTTTCGACTTTGTCGATCACGCGACGCTCTATGCCAAGAGCGACATCGTCACCGTGCACACCGACGGCCGAACCGCGAACAAACACCTCATCAACGCCGAGGCGCTGACTCACTTCCGCAACAAGTCGCTACTGATCAACGCAGCACGCGGTATGTTGATCGACCATGCTGCGTTGGCGGACTGGCTCGAGAAACACCCGCAGGCAACCGCAATACTAGACGTCCACGACCCCGAACCCCCGGCCGAGGATCATGCGCTATACGACTGCGACAACGCCCGACTCTTGCCACACCTCGCCAGCCGAACCGATACGGCACTGCGCAACATGAGTTGGGTCGTGCGCGATGTCGTTGCGGTCTTGAACGGGAAAGAGCCAACGTACCCAGCGATGTAAAACGCAAAGGGTCGCGCGACGAGCCTTGCCCCATTAATTAGACATAGCATGTCAACGATGCCTGAATCGCACGACGAACAACCCGCGGCAAATGAGTCCGACGCGATTGAGCCGACGCACGATCAGTCGATCGATCCAACGATTGATGATTCGGTGACGGCCGAGGTGCTCGCCGCGAGTGGTGCGATCCATGCGGTCGAGGATGTTCGTACCGCACGTCGACAGGAACCCGCGGACCCCGGTTGGCTGCGCATCGTCATCGTGGTGTGGTGTTTTTGGCTGCTCGGTGCTTGGGGCGCCGCGTGGCTGAGTGATACATCCGTGCCACGCGTTCGATGGATGATGTTTGCGGGGAGCTTTGGATTGATGCTGGTATGGCCCGCGTTTCGATTGAGTCAGCAGGTGCGCTCCGACGAGCCGGGCTACGGGGCACTGCAGGTCTTGCTGGATTGGCTGGCGATGATCGGCGTGTACCAAGCGGTCATCTGGTCGCTGCACCTGCTCGCGGCCTGGCCGCTGATCCGTGGCATCTGGCTCGATGCGGCGGTAATGTCGTGGTCGTTGTTAACCGCGCTGATCGTTGCGGCGGCGCGGCGCTGGCCGACGGGTGGCGCGCGGATGGTGGGCATGGGGTTGTGTATCGCGCTGGTGTTTGCCGAGCCGGTGCTGGTCTGGCTGGTCGTGATGACCGGCGGCGAGGCGTGGTCGATGCGCGTCAGCCCGATCCATGCGTTTTGGGAGTTAACCCAGCCACCAAGCCGAGGCGTGATCTCGCCCTGGGACCAGCGCACGCTGATGATCGCGGTCGTCGCGGTGATGGGTTGGCTGGCCCTTGTGTTGTGGTGGATCGGCGAACGCGTGGTGACACGGCGCGCTGCAAAAGCCTAGGCCTATGATTGTTTGTGCTACAATTTGAAATCGCCGAGTGACACGGCAAAAAACAAAAGTCACCGCACACCCGCCACGCCATGCGTGGCGTCATTCGTTACAGCCTGCCTCGACGAGCGAGACATAGACAGGGAAATCGACATGGAATTCATTACCCAAGAAGACAAAGACAAACTCCAAGCCAAGCTCGACGGCCTCATCGGCAACCGCATCGTCTTGGCCGAGCGCATCAACGAAGCCCGCGAGCAAGGCGACCTCAAAGAGAACGCCGACTACCACGCTGCGCGCGACGACCAAGGCCTCGAAGAAGCAGAGATCAAACGCCTGCAAGCCCGCCTCGCCAGCGCACAGGTCGCGGACAACGTCGAGAAACCCGACGACATGGTCTTCCTCGGCAGCGTCGTGAAACTCAAAGACACCGACGACGACACCGAAGACCTCTACAAGCTCGTGGGCGAAGCCTCAGGCAACTTCGACGCCGACGAAATCGAAGTCACCGCATCCAGCCCGCTCGGCGCCGCACTCATGAAGTCACGCGTGGGCGAAACCGTCAAGGCCGACCTGCCACGCGGGACCAAGCACTTTGTGGTGTTACAGATTCTGTAGGGAATAGTCGTTTGGGGGCAAGTCGATGCATTGCATCAAATGCGATTATTCGCTGCGTGGTTTGGAGAGCAAGACGTGCCCAGAGTGCGGACGCGCGTTCGACCAAGACGACATGAGATCGTATCGACCTTTGCCCGCTTTGCAGCGTCGGCAACTCGCGTACAACGATGCTAGAGAAAGCCTACCCTCGATCCTAATCTGTCTAGGTATTGCTATTGCAGTAGTCGTGATTGATTTTTTCGCAACGAATATGGTGCTGATTCAATTCGCGGGATGCTTTGGGTTTCTCGCTTTGTTTGGCATCCTGATCACAGCGATTCGTTTTTTCCGAATCATCCGCGGCTGGCACCCTGATCGTAAACATTAGGTGTTGTCTAAAACCAATGAAGGGGGACAGGCATTCCTGCCTGTTAATCGGCGCAGCCGAATCGCGCGCTCGAACCCTCACCTGACCCCACCGCGTGCCCCAAAGCGGGCAAGCAGTGGGCTTTGCTAAAGTCATTCAGATCTAGACCAAAGAAAAACGCCGCGGCTGATGCACGGCGTTTTCTTATTGGCTTGACTAAACCCTAGAACTTAATGTCTACTCCACATCCGCAACCAAGCGAATCCCCTGG
>JBGCDC010000091.1:0-15862 GCA_045105055.1 Phycisphaeraceae bacterium
AGCACTTTCTACTCATGCTTGGTGTCACGTTACTGACTAGCGTCGTCGCAACAGCGGTCCCGTTCTGGGGCGTCATGTTGTACTACAGCTTTTCGACGCTTCGCCCACAATCGCTATGGGTATGGTCACTGAGCGGAATGCCGCAGGTGCGGTGGTCGCTGATCGCGATTGTGATTGCATTAGGCGCCACGCTGCTTAACCTTCCTACTGTATTGCAGACCTTCAAAGTCAATAAAGTCTTGATCCTACTCTGCGCGTACGCAACATTGATGCTGCTGAGCATGTTGACGGCGTTTAATCCAGACACGTCTTGGTTCTGGGCAAAAGAGTACGGCAAAGTCTTTGTCATGCTCGTTATTGCTTCGATTGTGATTCAGCGTTTTTGGCAGGTCCGAGCCATGGCACTCATGATTGTGTTTTGCTTGGGCTACATTGCTTACCACTTCAATCACATGTATTTCTTCCAAGGCGGACGCCTTGACATTTTCCATGTGGGCTTCGCGGGACTTGATAACAATGGTGCCGCCGCCTTACTTGCGCTCGGTATCCCATTCGCCTACTTTCTGGCGATGTCACCGGCAGGGCGATGGGTCATCGCACGGCGGATCGTCGGGGTCGTTATTGGCTTGATGCTCTTGCACGCGATCATGATGAGCTATTCGCGTGGCGGCATGCTGGCGGCGGCCTTTGGCTTAGTCTGGCTAATGATCAATCACAGGCCAAGATTTCAGGCGGCGGCGGTGTCGCTACTGCTTGTCGTGGCGATTGGGGTGATGGCTGGGGATGAAATTCGCGATCGCGCGATGTCGACAACGGACTACAAGAACGATGAGTCAGCTCAGTCTCGATTCGATTCTTGGAGTGCCGCCTGGGATATCGTTTGGGAGCATCCGATCCTAGGTAAAGGTATTCGTAACTCGAATAGTTACAGCCAAAACTACGGTGCAGATAAAGCAGGGCGAACGATCCACAACCAATACTTGCAGATCGCAGCGGATTCCGGGGTACCTGCCGCCAGTTTATATATCGCGATGATTGGTGTTGGTCTATACGGGCTAGGCCGGGCACGAAAGCGTTGCCTCGTAGCAGAAAAAGCTTTCGCAAACGACCCAAACCCGAAGGGGCCTCACGATGTACATGAACTTGTAAATGAAGCGAAAGACGCTGGTGCGCTCTGCTTGGCGATGCAGACGGGGCTATTGACGTTTTCGTTTTCAAGCATCTTTCTATCGGTTGAATTAGTCGAGTTGCCTTGGTTGTTAATTGCGCTGTCTGGTATTTTGCCCTTCGCAGTTGATCGCCGCCTAGAAGGGCTTGGCTATAAAGAATCGAATAACTCACACACGCATCTATACACACCGCCACCGATCCGACACACACCAAACGCCAAGCCAGAACCAATGCGCAAAGCTGCCTAAGGAAGAATGCTGTGACAACGCTTTCAAACTCGTTAGACCGAAGATTGGCCCAAGCCGTTGCAACCACAGGCCGCTGGAAAGCGGGTGGTAAGCGTCGACAAGCGATGGCGTGGCTCACTGGCTCTGTCGATTTTTTCGCCCGTGGCATTTTTTGGGCGTGGCGCAACCGTAAGTACATTACGCCGTTAAAGATGGCCAATATGGCCGTGGTGAATGTTGAGTTCTTTTTCAAGCGCGAGCGTCTAATCGGTCGGCCTTACTCGATGAAAATCGAATCGACCAATATCTGTAATACACGCTGCCAGCTCTGCCCGACTGGCCTTGGCCTGCGTGGTCGTCGTAAAGGACGCATGGCCTATGAGCAGTACACCAAGCTGATTGAGCAGGTGAAGCGGCACCTCTTTTCATTAGACCTCTCGATGTGGGGCGACCCGCTAGTTGCGCCGGACATCTATAAGATGATCGGCCACGCCCACAAGAATGGTATCTGGACCTACATCAGCTCGAACCTCCATGGCTTCAAAATCGAACACCGCAAACAACGCGACGGCTCACTTGAAGAGATCGATGATGCGACAAAGCTAATTCAGTCCGGCTTAGACATGCTGACCTGTTCATTGCATGGGGCTTCGCAAGAAACGTTTGCAATTTATCAGCCCGGCAAAGACTTCGGCAACGCGTTAGACAAGGTGAAACATATCGTCGCCACGAAGAAACGGCTTGGCTCGAATACACCCGCCATTCAGCTCAATTTCGTGGTTACAAAGCATAACGAACATGAGATCGAGCCCTTCCGCGAGATGGCAGATTCGCTCGGTTGCAAGCCGATCTTTTCAACCGCGTCAATGAATATCCGCTTCCTTGATAAAGACAAGAAGCTTACGCCGCTGGGCTTGGCAGATGATGTTTTAGCGAAAAAGACCAAAGATCACCTTGACGACTGGCTTCCAAAGAATAAAGACTATGTATTGAGTGCATACGACGAAATGCGTGAGTCAGGTACCCATCGAAGCGAAGAATACAACGGCAAAAAAACCTACAACTGCTCTTGGCCCTGGCGGCAGAGCGTAATTAATTGGGATGGATCTGTCGCGACTTGCTGCGGCTCGTTTGAAGAGCGTGAAGACATTGCGAGCGTGATCGAGCAATCTTTTAGCAAGGTGTGGAATAGCGAAAAATACCGCATGGCCCGACGGAGTTTTAAGAAGAGACTCGATATGACCCAAAGCGAAGACAACCCGTGTGCAACCTGTCCGGGATTTATGCTATGACACAGAGTAAGATCGTTAAATTCCTGACTAGCGATATGTGGTATTGGCGATTGAAACGCTATATGGCACCCGGGCTGCGTAACGCGATGTACACCTACTTCGCCCAACTCGATAAGTCTGTTCGCCCAGGGATGCGCTGGCTTGATATTGGCTGCGGCTGTAAGGTCATCCCAGTATGGATGAGTGACCATCTTGAAATCGAGAATCGTATCGTTACAAGGGCTGGGGAGTTCGTCGGCATAGACCCGGATGCTGAATCGCTCGCGAATAATGTGCTGCCGATGGTTAAGCACGAGGGCTCGGCAGAAAAGGTCCCTGAACCCGACGGGTCATTCGATCTGATCACCGCGAATATGGTCGCCGAACACCTTGAACACCCCCATCGCGTATTCAATGAGGTCAGCCGGCTGCTTAAGCCCGGCGGGCAGTTCCTCATTCATACACCCAACGTGTTTTACCCGGTCACGCTCTCCGCGGCGATCCTCCCCTTTCGATTGCGTCAGCGCATTGCCGCATGGCTTGAGAAGAGGCCTGTTGAAACGGTCTACCCGACTTGGTACAGGATGAACCGCTGCAGCGTTATCCGAAAATTGGCAGCAGACAGTGGCTTGGACGTTGTCGAGATCAAGCGCACCATGGACTCGCCGGAAACCATCGGCTTAGGCCCGCTGGTCGTGTTTGAACTCTCGCTCATCGCGCTCACACGCACGCGGCTGCTCAACGCGCTTACCAGTAACCTAGTCGTCACCTTCGCCAAGCCAGAAGGGGCCGTATCTGCTGCACAGCCCAAGCAAGCCGAGCGTCTGCCGACCCCGCCCCAGGCGATGCTTCAAGGGGCATCGCTATGACCAAGCCCATCACGATTCTGCATACACGCACCGTTACAGGTTCGGGGGGTGGCCCGGACAAAACGATCTTACGCAGTGCGGCTAAGCTCGATCCGGCACGGTATCACACCGTCGCAGCTTATTTACATCCGGCTGGAGACATAGGTATTGAATCAGTGCGCGGAGCGGCGGCGCGGTTCGGGATGCCAATCCATACGATTCCGGAGCGTGGTCCGGTCGATTGGCGTGCGGTTCGGATGATGCGTGATCTGTGCAAGCGACTGCACGTCGATGTTTGGCATGCCCACGACTATAAGACAGACCTTCTTGGTCGGCTGATCCAACGCTCCCACCCAATGAAACTCGTTACCACGATGCACGGATTCACAGGCGAAACATGGCGCACACGCCTCTACGCTAAGCTGAGTCACTGCGCACTGCGACGCTACGACAAGGTGATCGCTGTCAGCCCGCAACTGATGCGCTATGCCGCAGAGCATGGCGTACACCCCGACAAACTTCGGCACATTTCAAACGGCATCGACCTCGGTGAATGCAAACGTAAACAATCTCGCGAGCATGCCAAGCACGCGCTAGGCTTATCGAAAGACGAGCATGCCATTGGAGTCGTCGCGCGGTTTAGTGTTGAAAAAGGCGTGGATCGAGCGCTTCGGCTTTTTGCGCAGCTGTATCGAGAAAGACCCCACACTCGGCTGCACTTAGTCGGTGATGGGCAAGAGCGTAAAACACTCGAGTCGCTTGTAGATGAACTCGGCTTGACCGAGCAAGTTCGCTGGTGGGGTTGGCAGAAGGATACTCGGCCGATCCTTGAAGCGATGGATATGCTGGTTTTGCCCAGCTATACCGAGGGCCTACCCAACGTAGTGCTTGAAGCGATGGCGATTGGGCTTCCGATTGCGGCGACACGTGTTGGAGCGGTGCCGGACGTGCTTGGTGAAGGGGAGTGCGGCGTCTTGCTTGATGACGACGAATCGGATTGGCCAGAACAGGTTGGTGTATTAATCGATCAGCCGTTGTTCCGCGAGCGCGTGCTTTGTGCCGCTTGGATGCGTGTGAATCAACAGTACGAATTCGGCGCCCGGATGAAGCGTATCGCGTCGATTTATGACGAGCTATTCCCGCAAGCGTTGTCCGCGACGATGCCAATGACATCTACCCTTGAACCTAAAGCAATTGCTGCCTAACTGGCGAATGAGTCTTTATTGATGAGTGCTTATTGATGTCTAATTTGCCGAAAATTCGTGTTGCTATCTTTGCTCACAACGAGGAGCAGAAGATCGAACGCTCGCTCACGCATGTGCTGTGTGAGCTTGATTCGTTTGAGGATGCGCAGATTCGTGTATTGATCAATGGCTGTACTGACAACACGAACAAAGTTGTTGCAGGCATGGTGGAAAAATACGACGGCAGGATCGCAGCCTACGAATACAAGCTGGGCGACAAGGCTGCGACTTGGAACCGCTACCTCTACGAAGTGAGCGAAAAGGATGCCGACGAGACGATCCAGATTTTTATGGACGGGGACATCTGGCCCGAGCCTGGCTCGATCTTGAAGATGGCTTTAGCGCTCGGCGAGATGCCGAACGTTTCCGTCATCGGCGGCCTACCCATGTGTGGGCGAAACCAAGATCGCTATCGCCGATTAGCGGTCGATAAGCACCTCATCTATGGCGGCATCTACGCGACGCGTGGTGCTTGGCTGTCTTGGGCGCGTGGCGTTGGATTTCGCATCCCTGCAGGTTTGATCGCGGATGATGCGGTTCTTACGAATGCGTTCACGACGCTGCCAAATGATCTGCGTAAGTCGAACCTTCAGCGAGTCCATCATCTATCCGACTGCGGCTACCGCTTTACGCCGATCCGACCTTGGCGACTAAAAGATTTACGCTTGTACCTGCGTCGTATGGTGCGGTATCGATTGGCTGACGAGCAGCTCCGCGTGATGGGGTGGCGATGGCCGGATGAAATGCCTGAAAATGTTGATGCGGTAAACCAATCAGTACTCGCGGATTTAAAGCAATCGGGTCGGCGAATGAGCTTGGTCGATTATCGTCTACGCAAAGAGTTGGAACAACGCTACGGACGCGGTGCCGCTTGAGCTATTCGGCTTGTCTTGATGTCTTTGCTTAAACCGACGCTTCGGTGACGCGCAAAACTTCATCGACCGTGGTCTGGCCCTTGGCAACTTTTTGGAAGCCGTCTTGCCGCAGCGTGACCATACCGCCTTCGATGCACATCCGTCGGAACTCGGTGACGTTTGGGTTGCCCGCGACGCGGTCGCGAAGTTGGTCGTTAAGCAGCAGCATCTCGTACAGACCGACTCGGCCGGAGTAGCCGGTGTTACGGCACTTGTCGCAGCCCTTACCTGCCCAAACTTCGTCAATCGCGACCCCTTGCATCGCGAGGTGTTCTGCGATGTGATCGTCCGGTGGCTCCTGCACTTTGCAGTGATCACAGATCTTACGGACCAGTCGCTGTGCGACCACGGCGTTAAGCGCCGACCCGATGAGGTAAGGCTCGACACCGATGTTGATCAGGCGTGTCACGGCCGACGGCGCGTCGTTGGTGTGCAACGTCGACAGCACGAGGTGGCCCGTGAGTGATGCCTGGATGGCGATCTTTGAGGTCTCGCCGTCACGGATTTCACCGACCATGATGACGTCGGGATCCTGACGCAGCAGGGCACGCAACGCGCCTGAGAACGACATGCCGATCGAGTCGTGGGTCTGCGTCTGGTTGATACCGCTGAGGTGGTATTCGACCGGGTCTTCGACGGTCGAAATATTCAGCTTTTGGCGGTCCATCTGGTTCAGCGAAGAGTACAGCGTGGTCGTTTTACCCGAGCCGGTCGGCCCGGTGACAAGCACGATGCCGTGTGGCTGCTTGATTTGTGCTTTCCACATCTGCAGCATGTCTTGGGACATGCCGAGGTCGTCGAGTTGGACTTGGATCGATCGCGTATCGAGGATACGTAGCACGACTTTCTCGCCGGAAACCATGGGGAGCGTCGACATACGCAGGTCGAGCTTTCGGCCGTGGACCATTGCGCGGATTCGGCCGTCTTGCGGGACACGTCGCTCAGCAATATCGAGGTTACCCATGATCTTTAGGCGTGAGACGATCGCGTTTTTCATGTGCGCGGGCGGACTCATCGCATCAAAGAGCACGCCGTCGATGCGGTATCGCACCTGGAGCTTCTTCTCCTGGGGCTCGATATGGATATCCGAAGCACCTTCTTTGACCGCGTTGTAAATCAGGTAGTTGACAAAGCGGATGACGGGCGACGAGCCTGCCTCCTGCTTGTCGAGGTCGATGTCCTCTTCTTCGGTTTCGACGACTTCGATATCTTCTTCGTCGATGTCGCCGATGATTTCATCGACCGCCATCTCTTCGCTGGCGGAGCTGCCTTCGCGGTAGGTATCGATCACGCGTGCAAGGTCTGTGGGCGTGATGAGGATTGGCTTGACCGATTGGCCGAGCTTGGCCTGGACTTCGTCGATGATGATCAGGTCGTCAGCATGGATAACGCCGAGTAGTAGCCGTGAGCCATGCTGACGAATCGGGAGCACGCCGTTTTTTAGGCAGTATTCGGCCCCAAGTTTGTCGAGTTGCTTGACCGACTCGATCTTGTCGAAGTCTACGGATTCGTAAGTCATCGCAGCGCAGCGCGCGACGATCGATTGCACCGATGTTTGATCAGGCGCATTTTCAAGGACAACGTCCATGAAGCGTCTGCCTGGCGAGCGCGAGATCACTTGTACAGCACTACTCATTTGCTCGCCGTTGAGCGCGTTTGCTTTGAGTAGTTCTTCGGACAGCGTCTGCTGCGTGAAGCTGATGCGGTCGACAACGAGGTCCATCGGCACAGGCATAAACGGGTTCGCTCCGCTGTAGGAGCGGGGGCCGCCTTTGCTGTCCTGATCGGTTTGTGGGGTGTGGGTTTGGTCCAAACCTAGTTGCCTCCGGCCACTGCCGTGGATCGTGTTGATTTAGCGATAACGCAGACGCAGCGCGATGCGGTGCTCGTCGGTCGTACGGATGATGCAAGTCAGGCCATCGATCGCGGCGAGTTCAAAGACGCCCTCACCGATCGCATCGCCGATGCGGTAGTCTTTGCCGTCGATGAAGACGACTTGTCCTGAGATACCATCGATTTGTAGTTTGCCTGCTTCGGTCTTAGCACGAGCCACAGCGATCTCACGTGGGTCCGTTGCGGGCCCGGTGTCTGTCTCGCCCGGCACGGTTTGTCGCGTTACGATCTCGCTGATGTCGAAGGGGTTGGTCTCGACTTCTTCTGCAGGGACTTGGTGGTCGGTCGGGTCCTGCTTGAGTTCTTCGAGCACCTGTTTACTTTCTGCATCGGGTGCTTTGATTGGGCCGTCTTCGCCAACCTGCTGTGCGGCGTTTTGCTTGGCGATAAAGCTATCGATCTCGGCCATGGCTTCAGACGGTCCGGTGCCGCCATTCATTGCTCCGAGCGTCAGCTTCATGCCCAGCAACGTGACCGCGCCGAACACCACCACCACGCCCACTGCCAACGAGCTACCGGATAGCTTGGCCTTACCTGCCGTGGGGTCGAGGCCTAACGGCTCGCCCTCAGCAGGGTTACCGCCGCCACCGAGCGTGTTTAGCACCGCCATCGTGTTCTGGCCGTCGTCGGCTTCTTCGCCGATGAATTCTTCATTTGTGTCGTTGTAACTACTCATCTCGATCTCCTGGCGCTAGAGCCGTACAGGCCTCGCTTAGTTTGTTCCCGCGTTTTCGGCACCGCTCTCAAAGAAGATGCTCAGGGTCATCGTCGCGTTCATCGTTCCTTCGGGGTCCTTCTTGTCCGAAGAACGCTCTAGGTTCATCAGCGGCATCTGCGTGATGCGCGGCATACGCTCGACTTCGAGCATGAAGCTGTAGAAGCCTTCAAACCCGCCACTGATCTCCATACGGATCGGCAGCTCCGAAGCGTAAGGCCCGGCTGAGACCACCTTGTCCGGCTTGATCGTTTCAACCTTTAAGTCATGGCTGCGTGCTAGATCCGCGACTCGGTTGACCACCACGTATGTCTCGCGATCGTCTGGTAGTTTCTCTTGGATCATGCCGATTGCACTCTTGAGCCGAACGATCTCTTGATCAAGATTGATGAACTGCTCGGTCGCTTTATCAAGAGCGGTGAGCTTGGCTTTTTTTGCAAAGATCTCGGTGCGTGCATCTTGCTGTAGCTGGTTCTTTGGCTGGAAGACAAAGAAGTACGCGGCACCGGGCATGGCCAGTAGCACAACCAAAAAAATCAGTTCTCGTAGTCCAAAACGCATGAGGTCTCTCCGTGCCGTCGTGTGACGGGGGTTTAGTCAGTTTCTGTCTCGGTGTTTGCGATACCGGTCGCTGGGGTGAAGTCACCCTCGGGATTGATCTGGATGTTGTCAGCCAGTGGATCCTGGATGATGTCGCGTTTCAGGTCTTCAGGTGCCGAGCGTTCGATCAAGACCGACTGATCTAATTCCATCGTGATGCGGAAGCGGAAGAGCTCGGTTTTCTCGACCGTATCTTGTTCGATGAACTCGAGGCCGACGTGCATGAACAGGGGGTGGTGGGTCAGGTTGCCCATGAATTCAGTGATCTGCTTTTCGAGTTTGGCAATGCCTTCAATTTCAACAAAGACTTGGCGCGGTACGATCTCGACTTTTCCCGCGTCCTTATTTTTGTCTTTCTTTTGCTTAGCTTTTGCACGATCGATCGCGGTCAAGGTTCGGGCAGCGGGTGTCGCCTTAGTCTCAAGATCAAACTCGAGAAGTGACAGGGCGGGGGGCATGTTGTTGACCATCTCCGCGAGGATAATCGAGCGAGGGACGCGCTCGACAAGCTGGCGAACGACCTTGGCCTTGTCGATCATCTGCTGCTGGCGGTCCTGCAGCTCTTTGATCTGGCGAAGCTGTTCGGCACGCTTGGTGAAGGCGTCGTTGACCTGTACAAGCTCAGCGCGTGTGCCAGTGTCCTGGCGGTTTTGCACGTAGAACGCCGCACCGATCGCTGCGATCATCACAAGGAACAGCCCGATGCAGATCAGGTTGGTCCGCTTGGCGATCTTACGATCCAAGTAGTCTTCAGGAAGGAAGCTGTTTTGTGTAGCCATATCTCGTCTCCATCAGCGTTTTGCTGATTAAAGGTTCGCTTCGCTTAGGCATAGGCCTAGCGGCACGGCCCAGCCCGGTTGGGCGTTGTTTATGTCAATATTCAAAGGCTTTAAGCCAGGTGTTCGCATCACGCGAGCCATCGGGTCGCCGACGAAGGTGGGGATTGAAAACTGTTGTGCGATCGATTGCGCGACGCCCTTATGTGATGCTTCGCCACCGAGCAGTACGATGCGTTGAACGGTATCGTCTGGACACACCGAGTCGTGGTACCTCAGTGACATGCGGATGCCATCAACCAGCTTGTCGAGCACTTCATCGAGCACCTCGGGTTCTGCTAATTCAGAGGCAAGACCCGTTTCGCGTCGTTCTTCAGATTCATCCGTTGGGTCGTCGGCTAGTGCGACAGTAGTTTCAGTCTGATTTTTGAGCCCGACGCCAAAGGGGTTGGCTGCTAATGGGTTCGCGGCTTCACGCAGACGTGCGAGCCTTGCCTCTGCGAAGTCCATCCGATGCTCTTTGGCGTGTCGGTAGGTCAGCTCGTCACCGGACATCGCGATGTTCCGTGCGAGTAGGATTTCTTTGTCGCGGATGATGACGAGCTTGGTCGACGCCGCGCCAATATCGATGAAGCATCGAGCCTCGGTGCGATCGGCTTCGCGTCGGTTGTATAGCTCTGAGAAACACTTCGCGATGCAGTCCGGCTCGCTGTGCATGCCGACGACTTCAAGCTTCGCAGCCGCAACGATTTCTAGATAGCGCATCACCGGGCCACGTCTCGCCGCGACACAGATGACGCGCTGCCGTGTCCCGCCGTTGCGAATGACCGAGCCCACGCGGTGGTTGCGGATCACCATGCGTGATGGGTCCATCTCCATCGTGGTCTGCAGGTGCAGGTTGACCTGCTGGTCGATGTTGTCTTTTTCGCCACAAGGCAGCTCGAAGGTGCCAACAAATGTCTGGGACGCGGGGATCGAGCACATCACGCGTCGGCCTTTGTAGGGCTGTTGCCTGGCAAGCTCTTTGACCGCGTCGGCGAGGTAGGTGTAGCGGGCGGTGCTGTCCTTGCGAGCGTTCTCAGGGACAACAAGCGACGCGGCGCCGATGAGTTGCGTCGTCTCGCCGCTGGAGATCTGCAGCATCTTTACCGTATCGACACCAAAGTCGATCGCGATCGGCGAGAGGCGCGATTTGTTCATTCCAAAAGCCATGCTGGTGTCCGCCTCCGTGGGGTCGCCAATCGCAACCCGTACAAAAATACGGGTGTTACTGAAGTATCCATCGACAATCGGTGCAGGCGGGTTTAGGGTTGGCCCGCCTTCACTGGTTGGCACAGCCCGCACGGGTGTCACGAAGCGCAGAATCGCGCGTAGCTATACGGGTCGTACCGGTTGTAGCGGTTAAGCAAGTGATTGATCGTGTGATGTGTTGTGCAACCCGCCCCGGATCGAAGCCGGGTAGGATAATCCGTACATGGAAGATTTTACCCCCAGACAGATTGTTGAAGCGCTGGACAAGCACATCATTGGTCAGCACGATGCGAAGCGCGCCGTCGCGGTCGCCATCCGGAATCGTTGGCGGAGGCAACGCCTCGACGCGGACATCGCTGCCGAGGTTTACCCGAAGAACATCGTGATGGCCGGACCTACGGGCTGCGGTAAGACCGAGATTGCGCGAAGACTCGCCAAGCTCACCGGTGCGCCGTTTATTAAAGTCGAAGCTAGTAAATTTACCGAGGTCGGATATCACGGCCGAGACGTCGAGTCGATGATCCGCGACCTCGTCGATCAAGGCATCTCGACCATTCGAGCCGAGCAGGCAGCGGTCGTGAAGGAGCAGGCCGAGCAACTCGCGCTGGATCGCTTGGTGCAGATGTTACTGCCCGAACCAGGCCCGACCGCGACAAGTCCGCGCCCTAGTGAGCGCGATCCCGATGCTGAGCAGCCGTCCGGTGGCTGGGTCAGCACAGACGAATCCAACGAAGCACGCGATCGTCTGCGACAGCGCATCCGCGAGCAGGTTGAAGCGGGTGCGATGGACGATAAGGAGGTCGAGTTGACGTTGACGAGCAGGCCACAGACCTCGGTCATGTTCGCGAACATGGGCCTTGATCAGATGGACCCGTCGATGTCTGACATGTTCGAAAAGCTCATCCCAGAGCAGAACAAGCGGAAACGCGTCAAGGTGTCTGATGCGAAGCGTATCCTCATCGAGCAGGAGACGGAAAAGCTTCTAGATGAAGATAAAATCGTAAGCGAAGCGATCGAACGTACTCAGCAATCGGGGATCGTTTTCCTTGATGAAATCGACAAAATCGCGACGCCTGAGGGTGCGTCGGGTGGCAAGGGTTCGCCGGACGTTTCGAGGCAGGGCGTGCAGCGCGACCTCTTGCCGATCGTTGAAGGCTCGGCAGTCAACACCCGTCATGGCATCATCCACACCGATCACATCCTCTTCATCGCGGCAGGCGCGTTCCATTTCGCCAAGGTCAGCGACTTGATGCCCGAGTTGCAAGGCCGCTTCCCGATTCGTGTGGAGCTTCAGCCATTGACGAAGGATGATTTTGTTCGAATCCTGACCGAGCCTAAGGGCGCGCTTACCACGCAGCAGCAGGCGCTACTCGGCGTTGAGGGATTAGATGTAGTCTTCGAGCCCGAGTCCGTTCAGGCCATGGCACAACTGGCAGCGCAAGCCAACCTGCAACTCGAGAACATCGGCGCGCGTCGGCTTATGACTATTATCGAGAAAGTGTTTGAAGAAGTGAACTTCGATGCGCCCGAGCGTGTTGCAAAGGGCGATAAAGACTTCACGGTGACCGCCGACTTCGTTAACGAGCGCGTCGGCTCAATTGTCGAAGACGTCGATCTGTCGAACTTTGTGTTGTGAGTTACGTTTTGCGAGATCTCACCGCGTAACGGTCTACCCGCTTACGCCGCTTCGGATTCTTCGAAATCAAAGATACGCCAGCTGCGACTGTTGCGGACGATCTCTTTGATCGCTCCACGCTGTTCTTCTGTCAGATCGACGAACTCGACCGCGATCAAGTGCCCTACGCCACGCTTCTTTGATTCGCGTACCACGCGTGCCGCAACCACGGCCTTCATCTCTTCGTACTTGAACTTGATCGCAAACGTCTCCTCACCGGGCACGCGTTTAAACCGCCGCTTGATGAGCAGGGCACCAGAGAACGATAGATCAATCACTTCACCAAGACCCGACCAGACGCTTGTCGTGGGAAAGCGTCCACCTTTGCGGTTTTCCTCCGTTTTAGACTCGTGGAAGGCCTTGTCGTAATGGTTGATGTTTGCGCTAAGCATGTATGGCACATCGGCTACAGCACGGCCGAGGTGATGCAGATCCGCAGCGATCCGGCGGTTTTACGTCGATATGCACGCGTCAACGTTACGACCGCTACAAAGCGAATGGGCGAAATAAGCCCAGCGTTAGCTGACTCATCGATCGATATCGCCAAGCCATGTTGTTAGAATCCGTTCATGCTTTCCCAGTGCCACAGTTTCGTGCTGCACGGTATCGACGCCATCGCTTGCGAGGTCGAGGTGGATGTCGTTGCCGACGCAATGCCCAAGACCACGGTCGTCGGGCTACCTGATGCGGCAGTGAAAGAATCGATTGAGCGAGTCCGGGCGGCTGTTACGAACACGGGGTACCCGTTCCCGCTGGCTCGATTGCTAGTTTCGCTCGCGCCTGGGGACATCCGCAAGGAAGGCCCAGTCTATGATTTGCCGATCGCGGTGGGGGTGTTGCTTGCGGAACACGTCATCGCGGGCGATCGCCACAAGCGGCTGATGTTTGCGGGCGAGTTAGCGCTGGACGGCCGCGTCCGCCCGGTGAGCGGCGTGATTAACCTTGCACTCCTATGTAAAGAGCTTGGCTTTGAGGGCGTGGTCGTCCCAATGGATAACGCGCACGAAGCCGCAGCGGTCGACGGCATCGAGGTCTATCCTGCGGACACGCTCGCGTCGGTTGTCTCGTTTCTCAACGGAAAACACGAGATCACGCCGGTCGCACCGATGGATGTCGATGATCAACTAGCGACGCTGATGCCTGCAGCCGACTTCGGCGACATCCGTGGGCAGGAAGCAGTTAAGCGCGCAATGATGATCGCCGCGGCGGGCGGACACAACATTGCAATGATCGGTCCTGCAGGCACCGGCAAGACGATGGCGGCCCGTGCGCTACCCGGTATTCTTCCGCCTCTGTCGCGCGAAGAGGCACTCGAGGTTACGCGCATCTACTCGGCCGTCGGCCAAGTCCCCAAGGGCCAGTCGCTCATCACACAGCGCCCCGTCCGAACCCCGCACCACACCGCATCTCCCGCAGCCATCATCGGAGGCGGCAGCATCCCGCGCCCCGGCGAAGTCTCACTCGCACACCACGGAGTCCTTTTCCTCGACGAAGTCCCCGAGTTTCCTAGGCCCGTCCTCGAAACCCTACGCCAACCGCTCGAGGACGGCGACGTCACCATCGCCCGCTCCCACTCGTCCATCCGCTTTCCCGCACAGTTCATGCTGGTCGTTGCGATGAACCCGACACCCAAAGGCGACAAGCCCGCAGACGCCTACGGCCAGCGCGAGATGGATCGCTACCTCGCCAAGCTCTCCGGGCCGCTCATCGACCGCATCGATATCCACGTCGAGGTGCCCAAGGTGCCTTACCAACAACTCACCGGCAAACGCAGCGGATCGACCTCTGCCGAGTTGCGCGCGAAGGTCCTCGCTGCAAGGGATATTCAATCCAAGCGAAACGGTGGGCCGCTCAGGCGCAATGGGATACTTTCTGGCCGAGAGCTTGATCAATACGCACAGCTCGACGATGCGGGTAAAGATGTGCTCAAGCAGGCGATGACCGAGCTCGGCCTAAGCGCTCGCGCGTACGACAAGGTGCGCCGCTTAGCACGCACGATCGCAGATCTGGATGAAAGTGACTCGGTGCATCTCGCGCATGTCGCTGAGGCGATTAGCTATCGATTGCTTGATCGCGAGCGTTGAAACGTCGTTTTGAATTCGAGTGACGTCTTAATCACCCAGCATCAACCACAGCACCAAGATCGACGCGATAGCGATGATGTTGAGGCCAATCATGAGTAGCCCGATCGTACTGATGCCTTCGGACGAGGGCAGTTCGCTGGTCGGTTCAACATCAAAGGCGCTAGTCGGCGGGGCGGCACGTTGAGCGGGTGGCGGTGCGCCATAGTTGGCGGTGGCGGGTTGTCCTACCGTAGCTGTGGCGATGCCCGGTGCTTTAGGAGGGGGGGCTGATAGGCCCAGTGCGGCGGGTTCGACGTCGCCAGAGAGGTCAAGCACTTCGGAGAGCAGGTCGTTTGACCGTGCGGCTTTGGGCTTGGTTTTTTTTGTTTGGCCAGGGACATCGCGTGTCGGCATCGGCTCGCCGTTGATCTCGGCCTTGAGCTGCTTGGTGCCGATCTCTGCTTCGATATCGTTTTTGAAAATTAGGCCGAGCTCATTGCGCTCGCGGGGCTCGGTGAAGATCGATTTACATTCGCCGCAGCGGGCGTCGCTTGGGCTGACGTGGTTGCCGCACTCGTGGCAATAGCCGATGAGGTGCGAGACGCCGGGCACGTTGCGGGCGATGGACCAGAACTGCCGGGTGGTTGGGCCGCGGAGGACGGTGGTGGGTTTGATCTTTCCTGCAGCGGCCATGGACTTGAGCACGTCGTAGCAGCAGCTCGGGCGGAAGGGCTGGTTCTTGTCGCGGATCTGCCATGGGCCCATGGCGAGCTGGGTCGCGCGTCGGCTGAGCGGCTCGAATAGACCCGCGCAGGCTTGGCAACGATCGCCGCCGTACTGGGCGTGGCCGCAGTAGGGGCAGAGGACGAGTTTTTCCGTGCCAGACGTCGGCTGCGACATCACATGCTCCTGTATCACGAATAGGGCGTTGACACCGACCGGTGTCGGCTCTAGCGTGCAGTCATGCATACCGCCAGGCCTATCTTGCTTCTTATGATTGTCGCAGCATTTGCTGCAGCTTGCCAGTCCGATCCGTCACAAACGTCAAGTGAGCCTGGCCAAACCATCGCCGAGCCCGCTGATTCAACCGACCGACCCATTGCCTATCTCGATGGAAAACTCGTCACGCAATCCCAACTCTACCGCCAAGTCGTCTCGGCACACGGCGGCGAAGCGCTGGCTGAGATCCTGCTTGACCGGGCGGTGGAGACGCGA
>JBGCDC010000092.1:0-4143 GCA_045105055.1 Phycisphaeraceae bacterium
GGCTCACAGGGCAAGAAAACACACTGGCGTTCTTGTCTGAAACGCTCTCGGGCTATGGCGTGCCTCCTGCTGAGGGCATTTTGCTGACCGATGATTTTAAGAGTAAGCGAGAAACAACCCTTGAAGTGAGTGCGCAACTAAGCCACTGGCTCACCAAATTGGAGAAACCCGTTGGGCTGCTTGTTCAGGACTCGACGATCGCAAGTCTGCTGATACCAATCTGTAAAGAATTGGGCCTAAAGGTCCCTGAGGATGTTGGCATTGTTGGGTTTAACATCGATGAAACAATCTCCTTAGCAACATCCCCAACACTTACGTATGTCACGAGCAATTACTACGAGCATGGCTACAAGGCCGCTGCGCTGCTAGACAAACTGATGGCAGGTAAAGAGGTCCAGCCCAAGCACCGCCTGTTTGCACCGGACCGTGTCGTGGTGCGTGCCTCGTCGGACGTCTTTCTCTGCGATGATCCACTGGTCTCCGAGGCAATCCGCTATATCGGCGGGCACGTGCGACAGAACCCCTCGGTCGATGAGGTCGCGGAGCACCTCTGCGTCTCCCGGCGGAAGCTCGAACGACACTTCGCCCAGGAGCTGGGCCGAACGATACAGACCGAGATCAAACGAAGGCGTATCGAGTACATCAAACGCCTGCTGGTCGAGACCGAAAGGTCCTTGTCAGATATCGCCATCGATTTTGGTTTTAGCAGTACCAGCTACTTCGCTAAGTACTTCAAAGACGATTTAGGCCTAACCCCCAGCGCCTATCGCAAGAAATACGGCAAAATCTCCGCGGAGTAAGACCTTACTCTCAGCCGTTTTTAGGCCAACTGGCCAATTTATCGAGCCAATATACGCCTAGACAGGTAACACTAAATCGCTGCCACGATGTCGCTATTTGTTACCCGGCCGCCGTTTTTGACGCAAAGTTATCTGAGTTTGCCGCATTCTTCTATTGTGCAACCCAAGGCCGGGCGTAACATTTGCACATCAAACAAATGCTGCTTCTGTTCAGCAACTCTCTCAAACTCTCCCTAGGAGGACCCACCATGAAGTCTTTGTTCCGCACCTCGTCCCTACTCGCCGCTGCTTTGGTCTGCTCCCTTGGATCGCAACATGCCCAAGCTGATTTGTCAGATGGCGTTGGATTTAATGTCATTGAAGCTGAGAATGCCGCGTTTCGATCGATGTACATCACGCTCCAAGATAATGCCAGCAGCACCGGCTGGGTCGCGACCTTTTCGTGGAACCAATATGACGATATCTCAATTGGTGTTGACGGAGCACGGAACAATGGTTATGACGCCGAAAGTTCCATTACAGGTACTGGCGGAACGGCCATTGGTGGCGGACAAGAAGTTGTTTACGGTGTAGAAGACCCTGTGGGTGCAGCTACACACAATGGCGGCCAGATTGTGTGGTCTGGTGGAGACAGCATCGCCCCACGCGTCGGCAATTACGCCGCACCTTCAGCGCCAGGAACTCCAGTCAATGTTATCAACAGCTGGGGCCAAGAGAGATTCCAAGGCTGGGTGAATGGTTATGGCGGTGTGACGCTGCTAGATTCAACTGCAGGAATGTCACCTTTCGGTGGCCTATGGTTTGATTCAAATGATGGTCGACTAGGAGCAATTTTGCCGTACGCAACCCTAAATGATGTCGACAGCAACAGTAGCGCTACGCCAGACTATCAGTCTTATCAGATCACTGGCCTTTATGGTGTAGATGTAAATGACGACGCACTAGGCTTCACCGACTACTTCAATGTCCAGACAGAAGAACTAGTTGGTACTGTGTCAGCACATACTTTGGGCGGGCAAGCCTTTACCCACTACCTAACGGTTACTGCTGATAGCAGCTATGCACCAACAATCATTGCCGCACCTATCCCGGAGCCTAGCTCACTCGCATTATTAGGCATGGCTGGGCTACTTTTCGCCCGCCGCCGTCGCGGATAAACGCTTAAAGACTTTTTAAATATCCTGAAGCGGAGCAGCTATTGCTGCTCCGCTTTTTGTTGGATCAAATCAGCAACTTGGCTTGGTATCGCGCTAAACGCCCCGGGCCATTGGGTCCCAGACTAGTTTGTGGAGTTGGGTTTGGAAGCGGACGGGGAGCTGGTCGGCGAGGAGCCATTCGGCGAGGTCGCGGATGGCTAGCCCCGGGACGCCTGCGATTTCTAGGCCTGGGGTCACTTCGTTTACCGCGCTAACCAATACTGCGTTGACTTTTTCGTGTAGCTGATGCTTATCGAGCACCTGCTTCATCCAGTCGTAGTCTTCGCGCGAGGTCAGGACGAACTTTACTTCATCCCGTTTGTTGAGCTTATCGATATTGGACCAGTCGTTGCGATCGACTTCACTAGACCCGGGCGTCTTAAGGTCCATGACTCGGATGACACGCGGGTCGCAGGTGCCGATGTCGCAGGCGCCGCTGGTCTCGATGAGTACGGTCTTACCGAGGTCGCAGAGCTTGGTCATCAGCGGATGCACCCCGCGTTGGAGCAGTGGCTCGCCGCCGGTGACTTCGTATAGATCGCAGCCATCTTGCCCAGCGGTTAATTCAAAGCACTGCTCGATCACCTGATCGACCGTACGTTTATCGCCTTCGTGGAAGGCATACTCAGTATCGCAGTAGCTGCAACGCAGGTGACAACCACGCAAGCGGATGAACACACAAGGCAGGCCTGCGTAGGTGGACTCACCTTGCAATGAATAGAACAACTCGTTGATATAAACCGTCGGCTCATTCATGGCGACACCTCCTTGGCGCGAACCCTATCAAGCAAATCAAGTAACGCATCGATACGCTTGCCAAGAATAGGATGCTCGACATGCGGCGCCAGATCTGACAACGGCTTGAGTACAAACCAACGATCGTGCATGCCGGGGTGCGGCACGGTTAGGCCAGACTCGTCTATTACTTCGTTGCCGTATAGCAAAATATCGATATCGATCTGTCTCGGCCCCCAGTGCTGACGTTGTTCTCGACCGGCTCGACCAAGTTGTGACTCGATCTGCTGCAAGGCTTTCATCAGCTCTCGCGCGTCGAGCGAGGTCGTGATCCATGCGGCCATGTTCAAGTAGGCATCTTGATCTTGCGGGCCCATCGGCGGGGTCTCATAGATCGGCGATTGCTTGACAAGCGTCGTAGTCGGCAGGTCATGGATCGCAACGAGCGCCGCGCGGAGCATTGCTTCGCGGTCGCCGAGGTTGCTGCCTAAGCCGAGGTAAACGTCGTGCATCGGGGTATTGTAGAGCGGCAAGAGCAATCGCTGGAGCGGCTAAGCCTGATCCGAGGAATTATGGATATAATGCTTGGCTTGACTTTCAGAAGGAAGAACCGTGACCGCTAGCGCAACACTCCAACTTGATACGGTCAATAGCCTGCTTGAAGGCATGTCTGCCGAGCAAGTGGTCCGCTGGGCGGGCGAGACGTTTGGTGACGGCTTGGCAATGACGTCCAGCTTCGGCGCTCAGTCTGCGGTGATGCTGCACTTGGTCACGCGCGCGATCCCCGACCTGCCAATCATCCTGATTGATACGGGCTACCTGTTTCCCGAGACGTATAAGTTCGTGCAAGACTTGACGAAGCGGCTTTCGCTGAATCTCAAGGTTTTCAATCCGCGTGTCACGCCTGCTCGGTATGAGGCTTTGCATGGGAAGACGTGGGAGTACGCCGAGGGGCTGAGCCACTACCACGAGGTGTTCAAGGTCGAGCCTTTGGAGCGAGCACTCGAAGACCTCAACGTGACCGCCTGGCTCGCGGGCCTGCGCAGCAATCAGACCGACCACCGCGCAACGCTGCGCACGGTCGAGAAGCAAGACACGCTTTATAAGATCCACCCGATTCTGAATTGGTCACGCAAAGACATCGGCGAATACCTCGCCAAGCACGACCTGCCCTATCACCCGCTGGTTGAAAAGGGATACGCCTCCATCGGTGACACGCATTCGACAACGCCAATCAGCGAAGGCCAAAACGAACGCGAAGGCCGTTTCGGCGGTTTGGCACAAGAGTGCGGCATTCACGTTCCGAAGACGCAAGCAGAAAACGAGAGCTTGAGTTCGTCGGGACTGTAGGCTGCGTAGAGGAGTGGCTTTGCACAGACGTATCTATATCGCGAGCGTTTTGATTTATCGCT
>JBGCDC010000093.1:0-3416 GCA_045105055.1 Phycisphaeraceae bacterium
ACGAGCTCGCGCTGGGCGCGGTCGCGTTTGGCCCACTGGTCGCTGCCTAGGTCGTCGAGCAGGGCGTTGATCACCGAGCTCAGATCGGGGTCGACGTTGTTAACGACAACGATCGTCGTGCGGTAGATCTCATCGGGCATCGGCCTGATCTGCAGGCGGATGTGCTCGTCGATCACGCCGTCGGGCAGGATGTAGACCAGCGACATATTCGATTTCTTGAAGCCTGCCGAAACGACCATTTGCAGCGCTAGCCCGATCTCTTGTTCGTTGTAGCCTCGGCTTGTGAGCAGCTCCTTGATCGGGGCCAAGGCCTGCAACAGCGTGGCCGACGAGTCCGTTGCACTGTCCCTCGTTGCGATCGTCGTGGTCTTGCTGGGCCAAGGCGAAGCGATCGTATCGCTGGACCAACCTGTTTCGGTCTTGCGTAGAAAGACGCTTAGCGGCGGAGCGGCCTGCTTCGTCGTGCTGTTCGATAGGCGGTACTCCGCGTCGGTGCTAGTTAGGCTGATCGCGGGTGTGAAATGAATCGAAGGGTCGTAAAGGATGAATCGCTCTTTGCTTGGTCCGCCACGGGCTTGCAACCAAACGCGGTCATCACCTGCACGCAGGCTCGTCAGCCAGGCGTGCTGATCCGCGAACGGAACCGCCCGGAGTTCTGTGTCTTCGGAGCTGAGGTCTTGCCACTGCAGGAAACGATCGCCTTGGATTGCGTTCGTCGGCCAGTGCGCGTGGAAGCGGTCCCGTGGGTCTTTCAGCGTAAGTCGGAGTTTGATCGGCTCATCGACTTCGCCTTGGAAGGTGATCAACCCAAGCGGCATCGGCGCGAACTCGTAGGCACCGTTGACGTCAACGCGCTTGGCACGGTCCTGATGAGGGATCGGGTTGAAAAGCGTGGTCGGCATCAGCTTCGGATTGTTGGCCGTGTCGTCGTAGCGATCGGTCTGCAGCACCAAGAGATCGCGCATCACCAACGCGGGCTCGGGCTGAACGACAGGCTCAGGTTGCGTGGGCTGATCCACTTGTGCGTCGGGCTCAGCTGCGGGCTGCTGTGTCGGCGGGGTCTGGGGTTGCGGCGTCGGCGCGTCGGCCTGTGCAAATGCGATCGGCGCATTGGCCAGCAGCAACGCCATCGCGATGGATCGTGCTCGGGTCATGGCTGGTCCTTGCTTGCGTAGATCAAACGGGGGTTGCACCACGCGGCCCGGTCGCCGACGTTTTGCCCTTCGCCGAAGTCGACTTCGAGGATGAGTCGCTCGACGCCTTTGAGCGCGACGTCGATTTTGACGACGCCGGAGCTCGCGGTGATGTTGGGTTGTTCCCAGAGCACCGCGCCGTCGCCGATGATGCGGGCGGTGACGCTGCCGAGCTTGCCGCCGGGGTTGAGTAGGCCGAAGCTGGCTTGGAAGCGATCGCAGTTAGGCTTGAGCTTGTAGTGCAGCCTGCTTTTGCTGTGCACCGCGAGGCCGCTGGAATAGGTTTTATCGTCGAAGAGGATGATGGGCTTGCCGGAGAAATCCGTATTGACCTTGTGCGGCAGCTTGAGCCCGAAGTAGGGGATCGCTTCCTCGGCATTTGGCATGACACGCGTCAGATCGATGCGTCGGCCGTTCTCGATCCGCATGGCACGTACCGCGTCACGAGGCGGCGTGGCCTGACTGCCGCCGATCAATTCAAACGTCACGTTCTTACCGATCGATTTCACTCGGCTTGGCAGCACCTGCCCGCCTTGCAACACAAGCAACTGATGCACGCCAGGCGACGGCGGGGTGGGTCGGCTCTCGTGCCTAAACACCAAGCCTACGACGCGGTCGCGCGTGATCGTTCGTTCCTTGCCGCGGAAGACAAACGTTAGCGACGCCTCGTCCAACCCGGTGATCTTCCCGCTCACCGAGCGGATATTCTCGGCATCGTTCTTATCCCGCAGATAAACCGTGTCTTCATTGCCCGGCTCGTTGTCGCGGTTGATCGTTTCGGGGTTGGCCTTCTTGTCCCACACCGATTGGACATGACTAAGCGCGATCGTCATATCACTGACGAGCGGGACATGCAGGGTCAGTGTTTCGTCCGTGATAGATTTCAATTCGCCACGGGCTTTGCCGTTGTTCGCGAGATTGATGTTCCACGGTGCATTTACTGGCGTTTCGTTGAGCGTATCGCTTGAGAAAGACGCGACTTGGCCTAGGTAGAGCTGCGACCCGTCATCGCTTAGTAGCGTCAACTGATACTCGCCGTCTTCCTCAGCCATGAAAAAAGCGTCAAAAACCATGCCCGCGTTTTGGTTGTGCTCGTTGAGCATCCCGGTGTTGATTGAACTGGTCGTGCCCGAGCGTTTGAGCTGCATGCCCGCCAGCCCGGAGACGCTAGATAATGCCACGTCTTCCTGCCCGGTGTACAAGCGATACCTGGCGCGGGTCAACATGCGTCGGCGGTTACCCGCTTCTTTAATCGCTAACTCGGGCAGGCGGAAGCCTTGCTCGTCGATGCCATCAGAGGCGTCTGTCTTGTCTGCCGTATCACGGAAGCAGCGGAGTAGTTCCGATCCAAGCTCGACTCGGCCATTAATGCCGGGCCCGCTGACGTAGACCGCCAGCTTGTGCTCGCCGGTCCCTTGCCAATACGGGATCGTGATCCGGTGCAGGCCTTTGCGTAGCTTGATTTTGCTTTGTTTTTGGCGCGTGCCGTTTCCCTTGTCGTTATCGACAAGCAATATCTGCCCGCTGACTTTGACGGTTGGATCCACATTAAAACGCACCTGATCGATATCGATCAGACTCAGACGTTGGGTCTTGCCTTGATCGTCGGTGAGGGATAGCTCCGTCTCACCGGCCTTGAGTGTGACCTCGCCGCCGAGCTCGCCCTGATCGATCGTGTTAACGATGTCGGGATGCACGGGCCAAGCCAGCGCCACAACCATCAAGCAAGCGAGACACACGGCCGACCGTCCAGCTAAAAGGATCGCACGTTGTGTCATTGTCTCTCGCTACGTTTGTGTCGCTTACTCATCGCCAGCTTCGTCTTCTTCAGCAGTGAGCGCACGCTCCGCCGCGAGGCGTTGGTAGTACTCTGCCAGCAGCGCGTCGAACTCGGCGGGGATGCCTTGGTTCTCTTCATTGGCACGAAGGATCGCGTCGCGCTGTGCGGGGTCGAGGTCTTCGAACTGGTTGTTGCCTTCGCCCGAAGCACCGAGCTCGCCGCTGCCGCCGGGGCCTGCCGCAAGGGTCGAGTCTTCTGCGGGGTTGTTGCCGCCGGGGCCTTGACCAGGTTTTTGGCCTTGCCCTGGGCCGTTGCCTGCACAGCTCGAACACGCGCTGGATGCTTTTTCAAGCATCGCGATCAGGCTGTCCATCTTGCGGACAAGCTCTTCGCCTTGGGCTTGCGTCTGATCGTCGGTATCGCTCTCGTCGATGTTGCTCACC
>JBGCDC010000094.1:0-4828 GCA_045105055.1 Phycisphaeraceae bacterium
AAGATCATGTCGTTGGTGTTGCCGTCTTGCAGGCAATCCTCATCGAGATAGCCGCGCACGCGTAGCGATTGCGGATCGGCAATCTCATCCTCGCCGCTTCCGTGCGTCACGAGCACTGGGCCCAGTGGGCAGAACGTATCGAACCCTTTGCCGCGGATGAATTGCCCGCCGCCGCCGTGCTTCTGCCACCAGCGTGCGCTGACATCATTAGCGCAGGTGTAGCCCAGTACATAGTCGAGCGCATTATCAACGGACACCTCGCGTGCGGCCTTGCCGATGACCACGGCGAGCTCCGCTTCCTGATCTGTCTCGGGCCCATCGTGCTCGCACTTGGGCACACGCACCGGCTCATTTGGATGCTGCACCGCCGTGGTCGGCTTCATAAACACCACCGGCCGATCAGGGATCGCCCCGCCCATCTCCGCGACGTGGGCCTTGTAGTTCATCCCGATGCAAAATAGGTTGCTCGGCTCAACCGGGCTTAGCCGACGACCGATCAGCACCACACGCCCTGTCAGGCTAGGCCGCTCAGGAAAGCTAGCGAGCGGATCACCCGCTAATAGCTCCGCAGTTCCGTCGCCAAAGTCTTTGCCGACTTGCACTTGCGCGTTGTCATCTTCAAACCGGACCAGCTTCATAAACGCCCTTTCGGATCAACGATTGGTTATAATCTCGCCAGTCTGACGATATCTGATTCAGTACGTTATAGGACAGGCACCCTGCCTGCCCGCCCACGACTGGATCATAGGAGACCAGCCTTGGCTGATGCAAAGACCCAAACCGGCAAGCCCCGTACCTGGCAAGACGTGCCAAACATCGAGAAGAAGCAGGACATGCCCGATGGGCTGTGGATGCGCTGCCCGTCGTGCGAGACGATGCTGTACCGCAAAGCCGTCGAGCAGAACGCGCACGTGTGCCCGGACTGCGACCACCACTTCCGAATCGATGCGCAGCAGCGCGTAGACCTTCTTGTTGACCCGGGCAGCTTCGAAGAGCTCTGGGCCGACCTGTCGCCTAAGGACCCGTTGAAGTTCACTGATCGTATCTCGTACAAAGACCGCATCAAAGCGACGCAGAAGAAGACCGGCCGAAAGGACGCGCTCATGGCTGGGCGCGGCTTTATCAAAGGCCGAGGCGTCGTCCTCGCGGTCATGGACACGCGCTTCATGATGGCGTCCATGGGCTCGGTCGTCGGCGAAAAGATCACCCGCGCGATTGAGCTAGGCACCAAAGAAGACAAGCCCGTCATCATCGTCTCCGCCTCCGGCGGCGCACGCATGCAAGAAGCCGCGCTCTCCCTCGCGCAGATGGCCAAGACCTCCGCCGCGCTCGCAAGGCTCGACGATGCGGGCGGCCTATTCCTCTCCGTCCTCACTGACCCGACCACCGGCGGCGTCACCGCGTCCTTCTCCATGCTCGGCGACATCATCCTCGCCGAACCCAAAGCCCTCATCGGCTTCGCCGGCCCACGCGTCATCGCCAACACCGTCCGCCAAGAACTCCCCGACGGCTTCCAACGCTCCGAGTTCCTCCGCGAAAAAGGCTTTGTCGACCGCGTCGTGCATCGCAAAGATTTGCGCAATGAAATCGCACGATTGATCGACTACGCGGGAAAGTGAATCTATGTCACGTTTCGTTTTGATTAGTTTGCCTGTGTTTCTGCTGATCATCGGCTGCAACAAACGAACTCCTGCCAACATGCAGACTGCAATCGCGGATACGGTACAAAACGAACCTCAGGTCACCGAGTTTCATCGGCTTTATCCGAATGCTGAACACTTCATTACTTATTACACCCCGCGATACGGTGATCCGATATGGAACTCGAAAGTTACTATCGATAGCCGTACCGAACTCACGATGCAGTTTGATATCGATCTAGATAGAACTGGCCTTGTCATGACACGCACGACGACACCTAAGTTTCATATTCTCACGACTAAAAAAATTACTAAGCAACCCAACGGCCAAACAGTTATCCATCATGGGCCCGGCATGGAGTTGGGGCCAGATGAATGGAAGCAAATTGTCGCTTCAGATGGTGACGTAGGTGTTGTTTCTAATGACCGCAAGTAGGCCGGGCTTCAGCCCGGCCTACGAGACGCATCGACGACGCATCGACGACGCAGGCAAAGTAGCCGGGGCCGCACCCACTTCATCTAAACGATCTGTAATTGATGGCCTTACGAGAGGTCTGATATCGTACGCGTGTATCAAGACACGCATGACAACCACTCCATAGGTACAAACCAATGAATACTTCTCGCTCGGCCTGCCTGCTACTCGTACTTCTCGCCGTCCTGCTTGCGGTACCGGCCCAAGCACAGACCCCCAAGCTCGTCAAGGGCGAGGACTTCATCGAAGTCCCCGCGATCAGTGAAGGCCTTTGCGTCAGCAACGTCTTCCAATCGGACATGGTGCTTCAGCGGGATAAGCCGATCCATATCTGGGGCTGGGCCAATAGCGGCGAGAAGGTGACCGTCACCTTCGCGGGCAACAGCGCGTCGGCTACCGCCGATCGTGACCGCGCATGGAAGGCTGAACTCCCTGCACTTGAAGCGAACGCAACGCCACAAGCCATGACCATCAAAGGCGAGCGCAGCAACCTCACCCTCGACAACATCCTCATCGGCGATGTCTGGGTGCTCGGCGGACAGTCCAACATGGAGTTCCCACTGAGCAAAGTCGAAAACGGCAACCTCGAAATCATCTCCGCGAACTTCCCCGAAATCCGAATCCTGTCGATCCCCGTCGGCGAAGCACCGGTCGAGCACAACAAGAGCTTTGAACAAATCTACCAATACAGCTCGTGGTCGAGCCGACACTTCAAGAAGGGCTCGTGGGACGTCTGCACGCCGGAGATCGCGCGAGAGCTTTCAGCGATTGGTTACGTCTTCGCCCGCCGTATCCACAAAGCAGCGAACGTGCCGATCGGCGTGATCGACGCCTCGCGTGGTGGTACGACGGTCGAGACTTGGACCCCGCTCACAAACATGCGGAAGATGGATAGCGAGCCGACCAAGGCGCTGCTTGCTGACTGGGATGCGAAGGTTGCGGCGTTCGATCCCAATGCCGACCTGGCCAACCGTATCGAAAAGAAGAAGCAATGGATCCAGCGTAAAACCAAGGACGGTGCGGAATTATCTGACAAGGATAAACAACTGCCCACCAAAGTCGAAGCTGGCCCGATCGCCAACCACAACTACCCGGGCAGCTGTTACGGCGGGATGATCGCGCCGCTCGAAGGCCTCTCCATCAAAGGCGCCATCTTCCACCAAGGCTACAACAACGCGTTTAGCGGGCAGCAAGGCATCGACATGTACACGGATGTGTTCCCCGAGATGATCAAGGCCTGGCGCAGCGCATTTAACGATCCCGAGATGCCCTTCGGCATCCTCTCCCTGTGCACCGCAGGCGACCCGCAGCAACTTGAGAACTACAGCGAGATGATGTTCGACGCGGGCGTCGGGCTTCGCGCGGCACAGTACAAGACCTTTGAGGACCTGTATAAGGCGGGCGACAAGAACATCGGCTTCGTGAGCACCTACGACCTCCGCCGACGCTGGTACCACCCGCAGGTGAAGCTGCCTGCAGGTGAGCGTGCGGCGCGTTGGGCATTGGTAACGCAGTACGGCGTCAGCGATCGGACCATCGCATGGAAGCCGCCAATGTTGACTGGCATGGAGGTTAAAGACGGCTCGCTGGTTCTCACCTTCGACGCCGACGTGCAGGACCCCGAAGACGGCCCGATGCTCGGCTTCGCCATCGCAGGCGAGGCACGCGAGTACCACCCCGCCACTGCAGTACACTTTGTAAAAGGTAAGGACAATCGCGGCCGTGAACAATTGGACCGCAAGAAGATCGTGCTCACAAGCATCATGGTGCCCGACCCGATCCACTTCCGCTACGCGTGGAGCCGAAACCCAGTGGCGAACGTGCAGTTGTCCGGAAACAAAGACGTGCCCATCGGCACCCAGAAGAGCGACGACTGGGGCCTCGAAGAAGCCCCGCTGAGTGTGGTCGAAAACCTAGACCCCGAGAATTCTCGAGCGAATCGCGGCAAGATCCTCAATACACTGAAACAGCAGGATCGCGCTCGCAGACTGACCGAAGCCCAACAGCTCATACAAATCCTCGGGCAAGAATAACCGCCAAGAACCTACAATTAGACGTCGTCGAAGGTTGCTCAACCTTCGACGACGTTTTTTTATCCCGCCAAGAAGATCATCATGAATTACCTTCGCTTACTTTCTGCTTTCACCATCCTCCTAGCCCTTGCGCTGCCGACGTACCCGCAAGCGCTTGTACGTGGCGAACACCAAGTAGACGTCCCAGCAATCGGCGAGGGGCTTTGGGTCAGCAACACGTTCCAGTCGAACATGGTGCTGCAGCGCGATAAGCCCATCTTCATCTGGGGCTGGGCGGATGCAGGCGCGAGAGTGATCGTTAGCTTTGCGGGACACGCTGCGGTTGTGACGGCTGATAAAGACCGCTATTGGAAGGCCACGCTCCCCGCACAGCCTGCCAACGCCAAGCCGAAGTCTATGACGATCGAGGGTAAGGGTAAAACCCTCACGCTCGACAATATCCTCATCGGCGATGTCTGGGTCATGGGCGGGCAATCGAACATGGAGCACCCGATCCGTGCCGTCGAGAACGGTGGGCTAGAGATCATCTCGGCGAACCACCCGAACATGCGCATCCTCACCATCCCGCAAGGCAACCTCACCAACGAAGTCGCCGGATTCCCACGGCTCATGGAATGGCACGGCTTTTTTAATCGCCACTTCCGAAAAGGCTATTGGGACGAGTGCTCTCCTGAAACGGT
>JBGCDC010000095.1:0-5863 GCA_045105055.1 Phycisphaeraceae bacterium
GAGAAAACGTCCGATTCATATTGATAGAGCCAGTCTTACTGGCGTACGATGTACTAACGTTAGACCCCGCGTTCCGGAGCGAACCATGACCAACACTATCCATCGAAGTATCGCCAAGGTCCAAAGAAGGATCGCTGCCAATCGCTTACTGGGCGCGCTGGGCTGGGCGGTGCTGGTCGGGCTGACGGTCGCGTCGGCGATGTTGGTTGCGGATCGCTTGCTGCCAATGACGGTGGTGCCGATCTGGTCGTACGGGATCGCTGGGGGCGTCGCGCTCATCATCTCACTCGTCTTTGCTCTGCGCAATCTGCCCGGCGAGGCAGATGCCGCGGTTCTATTAGACGACAAGCTCGGGCTCAAGGACAAGCTCGGCACCGCGCTGTACGCAGCGAACCTCGAACAACAAAATGAACTGACCGAGCAGATCGCTCGCGAAGCAGACATCGCCGCAGACCAAGCCCGCGTGATGGTCGCTAAGGCGGCACCGATCGAGATGGCCCGGGTATGGAACTACACGCCGATCGCTGGAGCGGTGTTATTGATGGTGTTGTTCATCGTGCCGGAGCAGCTCGGCGATCCGCTGGGGCAGGTCGCAGCCGCCGAGGCAGAAGAGCAGGAGAAACGCTTGGCCGAGGAAGGCGAAGTCATCATCAACACGATCGAGCAGGGGCTCAACGAGCCAGAAGATGTCGGCGAGCAGAAGATCGCAGAGGGCCTGCCGGACGAGCTGCGTGATCAGTTGGTTTCGATCTCGGATCAGGTCCGCAAGGACCCTACCGCTGCGGGTGAAAAGCTAAAAGAAGCCGAGTCATTGATCAGCGATGCGGAGTCGCGTCTGGGCGATCAGGCGGACGTGATCGAAGCGGCGTTTAATCCCTTGAAGAGCGCGGCGAGCGGTTTGGACCCAGGTCAGACCGGCCCGGCCGACGAGTTCACGCGCTCCATGAATCAAGGCGACTTTGAAAAGGCCAAGGACGCCCTGGCGGAGATGCAAGACGCGATCGACAAGGGTGAGTACAACGAACAGGAACGACAGCAGCTCCAGCAGCAGCTCAATAACATCGCCCAACAACTCCAGCAGCAGGCCCAGCAAGCGCAGCAAGCCCAACAGCAAGCGGCCCAGCAGGCCCAGCAACAGATGCAACAACAGCTCCAGCAGTCGGGCATGAGCCAGCAGCAAGCCCAACAGATGGCCCAGCAGATGCAGCAACAAGTGCAACAACAGATGCAGCAAGGGCAGCAAGGCCAACAGGGACAGCAAGGTCAACAGCAACAAGGTCAACAAGGTCAGCAGGGCCAACAGCAGCAAGGCCAACAAGGCCAGCAACAACAAGGCCAGCAGGGTCAGCAAGGCGGCCAACAAAGCCAGCAGCAGATGCAACAGCAACTGCAACAAGCGCTTCAGCAGCAAGGCATGAGCCAGCAGCAGGCGCAGCAGCAAGCCCAGCAGATGATGCAGCAGATGCAACAACAAATGCAGCAGGGCCAAGGCCAACAGCAAAGCGGCCAGATGCAGCAGCAGCTCAGCCAAGGCCTTCAGCAGATGGCCGGCCAATGCAACAACCCCGGCGGACAGCAGGGCCAACAAGGTCAGCAAGGACAACAGGCCGGTCAACAGGGCCAGCAAGGTCAGGGGCAAGGCCAAGGCCAGGGTCAAGGTCAGTCCGCTCAACAGGCGATCAACCAGATGGCTCAAATGCAGCAGCAGCTTCAACGCATGCAGCAGCAGCAAGGCCAGATGCAGCAGGCCATGCAACAGATGCAACAGATGCAAAAAGGTGGTCAAGGCGGCGGGCAAGGCTCGGGCTGGGGTAGCGGCGAAGGCGGCAACCCTTACGGTGCTCAGTCGCCCGGCTATCAGCACAGCAGCTATGCCGCGCAAGACATCCAGCAAGGCGAGGGCCGAGTCATCGCAAGCTGGAGCGAGAACGGCGAAGTCGCACCCGGCGAAGCCACCGTGCAGTTCAACGTCTCACGCACCCAAGCGGTACAGTCTGCCGAGCGCGCCGTGACGGAAGACCGCGTCCCACGCCGCTATCACGAAAGCGTAAAAGACTACTTCCAACAACTACCCGAAGACCCCAACGCCGGCAAAGCCCCCGCCGCACCGCGTTAATTAAGAATATTGTTTTAACCGCGAAGTGAGCAAATTAACGCAAAGTAATATCGTTACATGCTTTGCGGCCCTTTGCTTGCTTTGCGGCAAGAAACGAATCATCGCCAACTTTTTGAGCTGACCGATCCTCGACGCCTCCATCCTCATCCTGGCCCTAGCCTACCTGACCGCCGCGGGGGTTCTTGCGATGTGGCTCGCGTGGGTGGGCATCGGGTATCTCACGGGCAAGGGTGAGAAGATCGCGCTGCCGACGTCGCAGCTCATCACGCTCTGCGTATTCATCTTGCTCGCCGCAGCCATCTGGTTCGCCTTTGGCCTCACTGATAAGTTGATGTTTGATCGGCCGATGCTACTGCTGCTCGGATTGATCGCCATCCCAATCTTCATGCTCGGCATGTGGTCGCTCCAACAACTCGGCCCGGCTAGGCGTTGGACGTCCGTCGGCTTACGCGTCTTTGTTTTACTACTCATCACCACCATGCTCGCCGGCTTCCGCACGGTGCAGACGCACGACGAGCTCACCGTTGTCTCGCTCATCGATACCAGCGACTCGGTCCGCAAGTTCTTTACGCCGCCGCCCGGGCCTGATGGCGAGCCGCAAGACTTTGAACAATGGCTCGCGTCTTACTTCCAACAAGCCGGCGGCGACAAACGCGCACAAGATGCGTGGTCCGTGCAAACCTTCGACGGCCGACCAAGCGTCCGACTCAGCCCATCGCTCGGCGATGTCACCCTGCCCGATGGCACCTACGAAGCGCCCTACGACGGGTCCAACGGCCAACGCGCGATCGAGTCCGGCATGGCCGCCAAACAACAAGCCGACTCCGCCCTCCGCATGGTGCTCGCCAGTGACGGCAACCTCGATGGTGAAGTGATGGCCGCGGTACAAGCCGCCGCCGCAGCGGGTGTGCAGATCGACGTGCTCCCCTTGCAATACAAGGTTAAAGGCGAGGTCATGGTCGAGGCCGTGCGTGCCAATCCCACCGCACGCAAAGGCCAGACGGTCAAGGTTTCCGTCGAGCTGCGCAGTGCCGACCGCGTCCCCGGCCAACTGCTGCTGAAACACAACGACCAATGGGTCGACCTTAACGGCTCCGCCGAGGGCGAAGGTTTACGTATCGACGCGAACGAGTGGCGCACTCGCATCGACGCCGGCGACGAAGCGATCGGCCTCTACGCCTTGACCAAGTACATTGATCGCCCCATCAGCTCCGCGGGTGTCAATACCTTCGATGCAATTTTCAAACCCGACGACGACTCCGGCCTCGCCAACACCATCCTCGAAAACGACACCGGCCAAGCCTTCACGCTTGTCGCTGGACCGGGCAAAGTGCTCGTCGTCGACGGCGTCAATGGCGAAGCGGGGAAGATCCTCCCGCGTGCCCTCGCCGAGCGAGGCATCGAAACGATCCTCGCCCCCGTCACCGCCATGCCCAGTCGCCTCCGCGACATGCGCGATTATGACGCAATCCTGTTCCACAACGTCCCCGCTGATAACGTCCCGCCCAAAGTCCAACGCAACCTTATGCGTTACGTCCACGACCTCGGCGGCGGCTTCGCGATGATCGGCGGGCCCGACTCCTTTGGTGCCGGAGGCTGGACGAATACGGACATCGACAAGTACATCCTCCCTGTCCACTGCCAGATCCCGACGCAAAAAATACTCCCGTCCGGTGCGCTGATCTTGGTCATCGACCGCTCGGGCTCGATGTTCGCGCCGGTCGCTGGCTCACAGTTCTCTCAGCAGAACGTCGCCGCCGAGGCCGCGATCCTCGCGCTCAAAGCGATGTACCCGCAGGACAAAATCGGCGTCGTCGCCTTTGATACCAGTGCGAAATGGATCGTCGACCTCGACTACAACACCGACCCCAACGCCACCGCTAAGAAGATCCGCTCCATGCAGCCTGGCGGCGGCACCGACATCCGCTCCGGCGTCAACGCCGCGTTCGATCGACTCGCCCGTGAACCCGTCGGCGAATCGGCGATCAAGCACATGATCGTCATCTCCGACGGCTATGGCGACTTTCCTAATAATTTCCAGCTTGGTGGCAAGCTCGCAAACGCAGGCATCACCATCTCCACCGTCGGCGTCGGCGACGGCCACAATGCTCAAGGCCTCAGCGCACTAGCCAACACCGGCAACGGCCAGTTCTACCCCGTGGTCAACCCCGCTAACCTCCCGCAGGTCTTCATCAAAGAGGCCCGCGCGATCCGTAAAAACCTGATCAAAGAAAAGCCGTTCAACCCGGTCGTTCGCAATGTCGCTTCGCCGATCATGGTCGGCATCAACGCCGTCCCGCCGTTGCGAGGTTTTGTGCTCACCGGGCCGAAGTCTGACCCGCGTATCTTTACACCGATCGTTGCCGACGAGGGCGAGCCGATCTTTGCGCACCACCAAGTCGGCCTAGGCCGAGCCGCCGCGTTTACCGCCGATGCGACGAACCGTTGGGCACAGGACTGGCTCGGCAACTGGTCTGGCTCATCGAACTACGCCGACTTCTGGGCGCGGACTGTTCGACAGATCGCTCGGCCCGCCGCATCGACTCAAGCCGACATGACCACGTCCATCGCCGGCGACACGATGACCATCCGCCTCGATGCGGCCGGCGACATGGACTTCGCCAGCACACGCGGCGCATCCTTCGGCAACAACCTGCAAGTCACCGGCAGCGTCGAAGACCCCGATGGCAACCTCGTCAACGTCACGCTCGAGCAGGTCGGCCCGGGTATCTACGAAGCACGCATCCCCGCGCGACAAGCCGGCAACTACATCGTTGACCTGAACATGCAGTCCACCGATGGCGAACAACGACGCGTCATCGGCGGATCAAGCAAAGCCGCCGGCGGCGAGTTGCGTAACTTCCAATCCAATCTCGCGCTCTTGCAACAGATTGCCGAGATGACCGGCGGGCGCGTCCTCGACCCATCCAACCCCGCCGACGCGAACCTATACAACCGCGACGTACCGATCGAGAGCACAAGCACTCGGCCGCTGCGTTGGCAGCTGATGCCGTTCTTACTCGCGTTGCTGCTGATGGATGTCGCTTGTCGCCGTATTGCATGGGAAGGCCAAGAGGTCGCCGCTTGGGCCAAGGGCCGAGCCAATGCCATCGCCGGGATCACGCGAACGCGACAAGTCGACAGCGCATCCACAATGTCAGCGCTCAAAGCCAACCGTGAACAAACGACCGACAAGCTCAACGCCGAAGCTGAACGCGGTGAAACGTCTGCTACGCCGCTTGCCGGCTTAGCATCACGCGTCAAAGCCAAAACCAACGGCCAACCCGCGTCCAACAAGAAGGCGCCCGCGACCACAAGTAAGACACGCAAGTTCGTCGCCTCCGAAGCCGACCTCGCCAAAGCCAGCGATGACTTTGGCGATGCGGTCGGCGGAGCCAAAGAAGGCGGCACCGCGAAACCCATCGTCACCGCCGCGATGCGTAAGAGCGACAAGCCACAAGACCAAGGCCCAACCACCTCAAGACTTCTCGACGCCAAACGCCGAGCCCAACAACGTATGGATGAAAAAGAGGATTAACGATTCAATCGTTTATCCGTGCACACCCGTGTCAATCCGTGGCTAAAACCAACCCCTGAGAAACCGATATGGCCATCCCCGAAAATCAAGCCAACGAACAAACCATCCTGCAGCAAGCCGACGCGTTCCGCGATTCGTACAAGCGCGTCCGCGAACAGATCGCCAAGATGGTCGTCGGCCATGACCACATCATCGACGGCGTGCTCACC
>JBGCDC010000096.1:0-1423 GCA_045105055.1 Phycisphaeraceae bacterium
ACTCACCTATGTGATCACCGACTGGCTCGGCATCGAAGTCCGCTTCATCTACTGCCTGATCTTCGGCTCCATCGTCGCACCAACCGACCCGATCGCCGTGCTGGGGATCGTTAAGAAACTCGGTGCGCCCAAGTCACTCGAAACCAAGATCGCTGGCGAGTCGCTGTTCAATGATGGCGTGGGTGTCGTGGTGTTTATTGCACTGCTTGGGATCGCGGGTTTGGGCGGGCATGGGGAAACGCACGAAGACTTGACGAAGAAGGACGAGCTCAATCAAGTTGTGGCGGAAATCCAGAGAGAGTTTGGCCTGCGCAATACCGAGGGGCAAGCCGATACCAGCGGCAGCAACACTGGCTTAGTTGAAGCCGGAGGGATCGCAACGGGCGAAGACGAGTCAGAAACGCATACCGAAGCACCGCACGAAAACACCGCCGCCGATATCGCCAAACTCTTTGCCCTCGAAGCCGGCGGCGGGATCGCACTGGGCTTCGTACTTGGTTTACTCGCCTTCTTTTTATTGCGATCAATCGATCATTACGCGACGGAGATTTTGATCTCACTCGCCGTCGTAACGGGCGGGTATGCACTAGCGATGAAGCTACATTTGTCCGGCCCATTGGCGATGGTCGTCGCAGGCTTGATCCTTGGCAACCATGGCCGAACGCTGGCGATGTCCGACAAGACGCGCGAACACCTCGACACGTTTTGGGAACTCGTCGACGAACTGCTCAACGCGGTCCTGTTCGTGCTCATCGGCTTGGAGGTCTTAGTGCTTTCGTTCAAGGGGCAATATCTCATCGCTGGGGCACTCGCGATCCCCGCAGCGCTCTTTGCACGCTTCATCTCCGTCGGCACGGTCATCACCGTTCTGAAAAAGACCACGAGCAAAGAGTTCACCCCACACGCCGTGAAGGCCATGACCTGGGGCGGCCTGCGCGGCGGGATCAGCGTCGCGCTCGCGCTATCCCTCAAAGAAGAAATCCACGCCCAGCAATCCATGTACGACAACGTCGGCGAACTCATCCTCACGATGACCTACGTCGTCGTCGCGTTCTCCATCCTTGTCGGCGGCCTGACGATGGGGCCGATGCTGCGCAAGTTCGGACTCGCCGGTCAAAGCGGCGGACACTAAACGCGCCAGATGATTCGCGCGGCAAGCCCCATCAACCCCATCACTCATCCACCGGCGGATTCGCCACCACACTCGCGGGCTCGCAGATCAGGCGGATACCGGTGAAGTAAACATCGCTGTACCAATACTCGCTAACGGGTAGCTGTGGATAACTAGCGTTCCATACCTCGATTTTCTCAACCATCTTCCAGTCTTCACTGAGATCAGCTCTCGGCGTTTTGATCCCGCCGCCAACGATCACTCGCTCCACACCGGTGCCGGTAACCCACTCAGCAACACTACCAAACATAT
>JBGCDC010000097.1:0-2314 GCA_045105055.1 Phycisphaeraceae bacterium
CCCTTCTTGATCAACAAAGACCAATTGAACCAAACGAGCTCGCGAGTCAGAAGCAAAGGCTACTTTGAACGACTGCCCTGTTTCCTCTGCAGTCACGGTAGCTGGTGCGTTGCGATGTTCCAGCACGCCTTCGGGGAAGGAGGCGGGATCGAAGAAGTTGTCAGGGCAAGCAACTAACTTGTGCTCATCGCCGAGGTTCGCGTGTAGCTTTGCGGAACGGCCAAAGCCGATCCGGCAATCCCACCCTGTCGCCCAGATTTCAAACGTGTGTAGCCCCGTCTTAAGCGTCACTTCGCCCTCAAGCTTTTTGGGGTCCTCTGCATTTGTGATTGGCCGACCATTGATCGCGATTAGGAACTGTGCGGGGTCCGAGACTGAAGGATGAACCTTTGGCATCTCGATTTGACCAAGGTCAAGCTTGAATCTGCGAGTGACCTCGACGGGCTCGTAGAAGTACCCTTTGAAGCGATAGATCACATGCGAGTTGAGGTGGCGGTTTTGCCTTTGCCACTTGACCCGCCCAGGGATCTCCTTTGTGAACGCTTCGGAGAGACCCGCAACATTCCCCGCGGCGCCCGCTCCGTATTGCTGGGTGATCCACCCACGTGCGACTTGTTGTTGCAGTTCGTTAAGGCTGTATACCGAGCGATTATTGTTGTTGTGGTAACGATCGGTATCGTTCATCACAATGACTGATGGATGCCAAGGCTTCTCGATCGCAAAGCGGTTGTTGGGGTAGACCGCCACGGGCGTCATGTCGTCGCTGTTCATGCCGGTGCGCACGATGAACGACTTAAGTTGATTGCTTTGCTCCGAAGAGCGGATCACCATTGAGCCAAGCTTGACGTTGTCGTTTAAGTCTACCGTGAATGTATGTTCGTTATCACTATTGTTGATCGGCCGCCATGCGGGATAGTCCGCCTTAGGGCTGATGACCATGTTGGGGTTTCGACCCGACTCAGAACTGTTCGCGAAAGCCATAGCCTGGGCGGGTGTGGTTACAACTTGTCCCTCGAACTGGCCGGTGTGTGTGCCGGTTTCTTTGAGAACCACTCGGCCGACGACATCACCGCTAGAGGTACTGATGCTGACGGGCAACTCATCGATAGCTGCTGTACGACCACGGTCTGGATCGATCACGCGCAGGTAGATCGGGCTGCCTGGCTTGACCCGTGTCTCCAGCATCGCCTGCCGGTTTCGCCGTTCAGCCTCGGCTTGTAATTCTGCGTATCGTTCAGGGTTAGTGCGCTTCAGATTTATAGAACCTGGTCGCTCAAGCAATTGACTGAGCACCTGCATGTCCGCGACACGTTGTTCGTTCGCGCTCAGTAGCTTTCTCGCCGAGGCCATAAGCATCGCGTCGCTTGCAACTTGGATCGGGCCGCCGCGATTCTCTTCGAGGTTGACCATCTTCTTGCGAAAACGCTCAGAGTAGGCGTAGAACACCTCGTCGTCGCCGATAACTTGCAGTACGCCATCGCCTGAAACGGGTTTGCCAAGTTGGGTGCGGACGTCGCCACGGTACTTGGTTTTTTGATCGCCGAACTGTCGGAGGAGTAAGTATTCCTTGTCGCCGGACGTCGCCCAGACCACGACCTCGATATCTGTTGCGCCGCTGGAGACAGATAGTGTCGGATCGTTGAGCGTGACCTTAAGCATTTGGCCCGGGACTAGTGAAGGCTGCTCGGTGGTTGAGCCGAGTTCGACCTCGGTCGCTTCAATCAGTTTCTGCAGCTTGAGTTGAACTCGGCCACGAAGGATCGTTGCGTCCGAGTGCCCTGGGTCGCGTTCTAGAACCTTCACAATTTCGTCAGAGGCGTCTTGGTACTCCTCCATGTCGTAGTACACCTCGCCGCGAGCAAAGTGCGCCTCTGTCGTCAGACGCGGTACCTTCTCCGAGTCAAGCTGCATCAGCGTCTGCAACGCCGCATCAAAGTCCTTAGCGATGCGTTGCACTCGGACCAATCTCAGGCTCGCTTGATGGCGGTCAAACGAAGCGGTGTAAGCTTCATTGCTACGAGCACGTGCAAAGATCTGCTGCGCTTCGGGAAGCATGCCCCGCTGCAGCGCGATGTCGCCATAAGCAATTTCAAGTGCGATCCGCTGCTCGACGCTAAATGCACCGGGCGATTCCTGCACCCATGCGAGCATGGACTTGACGAGTTCTTCTTGACGCGCCTCTTCACGATTATCGATAGTGCTTTGTAGCGCCCAAAGCAAGTAAGGCACTGATAGCTGCCGATGCACAGGCATCAACTGATCGGCGTTAGCCGTGTAGAGCTGCCGCGCCGTGCCAACGTTTCCGATGAGGTAC
>JBGCDC010000098.1:0-2843 GCA_045105055.1 Phycisphaeraceae bacterium
AGGTATTTCGGATTACTATCCCAACGACCCTTGGCTCAAGGCGACCGAAGCCGAAGGCTACCTGGGAATGAGTCTGAAAAATACGGCGGGCGAATCGGTTGGAGGTGTTGGTTTGGTTAGTCGTGATGCGATCGAGGACCTCGACTCGCTTAAGCAAGTCATTGATTTTTTTAATCCTCAGCTTGCCGGTGCGATCCAGGCTTGCGTTGAAGTCGAACTGCTCCGTTCAGAGAACGACAGGCTTCAGGCAGGGCTTGTCGAAACGGGCGTCAAGAGCGTCAAAGAACACACGCCTAGCAACGGCTACTCGGAAGCCTATTCAAAGGTCACTAGCCGAGTGCATCAGCACGCTGGCAGCGCCTTTTTGCAAGAATTTGTCCACGCGGTTTGTGACGAGTACGGTCTTTTTGCAGGCGGCATCTGCGCATTGGATCCGAGTTTCATGGATCAGACGTTGAACTCCGTTTCGTTCTGTGTCGAAAATGAGGAATGCGATACGATTCAGTACCAAGCCAAGGGGGCCCCGTGCGAGCACGTGCTTAAAAACGGTAGCTTGTACTTGGTAGACGGTGCTGCGGCGAAATATCCCGCTGACGACTATCTAGAGCAGTACAAGATCCGTGGGTTCTGTGGTAATCGATTACCCGGCCCAAGTGGTGAAACCGCGGGCGTGATTTGGGTCGTCCATAAAGAGACGCTGCTGTACGCAGAAGAAATCCAATCGTTATTTAAGCACTACGCTCCGCGCATCGGAGCAGAACTCGAGAGCTTCATGCAGCTGGATCTATTGATGCAAGAACGCGAAAGGCTCGAGGCTCAAGTCGCACAGCAAACAGAGCTGCTGGCGAAGAAGAAAACTCGTACTCGCGTTTAGCTTTTAGCGGGGCTTAGTTAAACAGCTTTTCTAAGGTCGCCTTAGCTTCATCCCAGTTTTGCTGGTCTTGGCCTTGCGGCTTGCCCTTAGCTAGCCAGATTTCATAGGCCTTCTGCGCGATTTGGTCGTGTGTGAGGACGACGACAGGCTTCGCGTTGGGCTTGGCCACCGATTTACCTTTGCGCTTGCTGGCGGTCTTGGCAGGTGCCTTCTTGGCGACCTTCTTCTTGGTCACCGTTTTCACTTTTGCGCTCGTGGTTTTGGTGGCCTTCGTTTTTTTGTCTTTTTTGTCTTTCTTGTCGCCCATCACGGTTGCTCTTTTCTTGGTGGTTTTCTTTGCAGGCTTTTTCTTGGCTGTCTTCTTGACGATTTTTTTCGTTGCGGACTTCTTAGTCGTTGTTTTCTTGATCGCCTTCTTCTTCGCCGCGGCGGCTTTGGTTGGCGTCTTCGTCGTTTTCTTTTTAGTAGCCGTTTTCTTCTTGGTACTTTTCTTTGTGGACTTGGCCAATGGGCACGATCCTTTCTGTCCTTAGCGTCGAGCTTTGTTGGCTGAGGCGAGGGTGTTTTCGATAGGGGGTGCAGGCCCCGAAGCGCACAATATAGCGACCGAATTAAGTCGCGCCAGCACTGACCAGCGCTCGTCTCAAAGAATCATGATTTAGTGGCAAGCGATTAGCCCGCCGCAGCGTCCAGAGCCTCTAGCACCGCTTCGGTGTGGCCTTTGACTTTGACCTTGTCGAACCGCTGGGCCACTTTGCCGTTGGGATCGATGAGGAATGTCGTTCGGACGACACCCATGTAGGTCTTGCCGTACATGGATTTTTCTTGCCAGACACCGTACTTACTGCAGATTTTAGCGCCCTCGTCAGCAAGGATCGGGAAGTTCAGGTCGTATTTACCCGCGAACTTGGCCTTTGATTTCTCATCGTCAGGGCTCATGCCTAGCACCACCGCGCCACGGCTTTGCAGTTCTGCTTCGTTATCACGGAAGCCGCAGGCTTGCGTTGTGCAGCCCGGTGTATTGTCCTTAGGATAAAAATAAAGCACGACCCATTGGCCCTTGTACTGCGAGAGCCGGTGTTTATTGCCGTCTTGATCGGCGAGGTGAAACGCGGGCGCGGTCTTGCCTTGCTCGATCATATTGGGCTCGGTTGTGTCGGTCTTCTTTGCCATGGTTGCATTCCTTGTGCTTACACGGGGTATTCTGGTGGGATGTTCAAACAGATGGTAGGCGTGGGCCGAGGTGATGTCAGGGCGGGGGTGCTGGCTTGTTGAGCCCGGCCCTAGCGGGGATCAGTTTTGTCGCGCCGTGGATGGCGTGGGGCGCGGTCGCTGCGGTCGGTCTGCCGCTACTGGCGCACCTCTTTAGTAAGACACGATATCGCGAGGTGGTCTTTCCTGCCGCGCGATTGGTGAAGCAGGCGGTCGCCGCGACGTCGCGCATCGAGTCGCCTCGGCACCGGCTGCTGATGCTCTTGCGTTGGCTCATCCTATTGCTGCTGGTCCTCGCATTCATGCGGCCGCAGTGGGCGCCACAAGCCGAGGCGCAGCAGGCCGATCGCGGCATTGCATTGGTTGTGCTGATTGACGCTAGCGCATCAATGCAGCGCACCGCCGACGGCGCGACGCTGTACGACCGAGCGAAACGCGAAGCCAGTCGCCTCATCGGTCAGCTAGACCCATCTAAAGACGTTGCTGCGATCGTTCTCGTCGATCACGCTCCAGCCTCACTCTTGCCCGAATCGACGGCACAGTTCAGCCTGCTCGCGGATCGTTTCAAGGAGACCACGCCTGGCCACACCCATACCAATTGGCCCGGTGCAATCGCAGCCGTCCAGCGACTGGCAAGGGATCAGCCGCGAGCCATCCGTTTGATCACGATTTCGGATGAGCAGGGCGAGCGTCCAGCGTTTACGGACCTACTCACGATTCAACCCGGCCTACAAGTGGATCATCTACGGATCGAGGG
>JBGCDC010000099.1:0-2065 GCA_045105055.1 Phycisphaeraceae bacterium
CGCCACAGCACAAGATCAGCCTGCCCAAGCACCGCAACCCGAGGAAGCTGACAACGCCGTTGAGTTTCAAGAGATCACCAAAGAACTCAACGAATCAGTTAAGAAGGGCTTGGCATATCTTGCCAAACAGCAAAACAAAGACGGTAGCTTCGATGCCGACCGATATGGCGGGCCGCACGTCGGTGTCACCGCGATCGCTTGCCTTGCCTTCTTAGCCAACGGCGAACTGCCCGGCCGAGGCGAGTACGGACACGTCGTACAAAAAGGCTTGGACTACATCCTTGCCAACTCGCAGGAGTCGGGTCTGATCGCTTCGGAAAACGTTTCGCACGGACCGATGTACGGCCACGGCTTCGCCACGCTGTTCCTCGGCGAGGTCTACGGCATGACCGACGACGACGATGTCCGCGATGCACTTGTGAAAGCCGTCCGCCTCATCGTCAAATCGCAAAACCGCGAGGGTGGCTGGCGCTATCACCCCGTGCCTTACGAAGCGGACCTGTCCGTCACGATCTGTCAGATCAAGGCGTTGCGCTCCGCGCGCCACGGCGGGATCGATGTACCAAAAGAAACCATCGAAAACGCGATCCAATACGTCAAGGATTGTCAGAACAGCTATGACGGTGGCTTCCGTTACATGGTCGGCGGCGGCAGCAGTGCGTTCCCACGCAGTGCCGCGGGCGTCGCCGCGCTCTACTACGCAGGCGTGTAGCAAGGCGACATCATCAAAGACGGCCTGAAGTATCTCAACGACCGTATTAAGACCGGCGAAGACCGCGGCGGCCACGAGATCTATGGCCACTACTACTGCTCGCAGGCGATGTTCATCGCAGGCGGCGAGCACTGGGCGGGCTACTACCCGAAGATCCGTGATCGCTTGATCGGTAATCAAAGCAACGACGGCTCATGGGACTCGGCTCACGGCGGAGACTACGCGACCGGCATGTCCCTCATCATCCTGCAGATGCCCTATCGGCTGCTGCCGATTTTTCAGCGATAACAAGACGTTTATGAAATACCTGATCGCCGTCTGTTGCAGCTTGCTGCTTTGTACTCAAGTGTTTGCCTCTCAGCAGGCCGTGCTCCTCGGCCCGGACCTAGAGCCGGTGTCAGTGCGGTTGCAGGCTATCTCGTCTGATGTGATCAAGGTGGTTGATGGCCGAGGGGATACGCAAACGCTTAAGCCAGAGGATGTACTTCGTCTAACGTTTTCGCGCAGGGCGTTGGAGACGCCAGACCCAAGCCGGGCGATCGTGACGCTGCGCGACGGGCAGGTCTTGGTCGGCAAGCTCGTGCCATCGAATGACGAAGAGGCGATTCGGCTGACGCTCGATAACGATCGCGCGGTGCAGGTGCCGTTGGACGAGATGCTTTCGCTTGTGATCGAAGCGGGTGCGACCGCCCCTGCTGTTGAGGAAGACGACGCGTTATTACTTGCGACGGGCGAGGTATTGCTCGGGTTCGTTGAGACGTTTAGCAAAGACGCGATTGGTTTTGTCATCGGTGATTCGGATGATGCGATCGAGATCCCGCTGGATCGAATCAAGGCGGTTGCGATTGCGAACAAGCCAAGGCAAGCGCAGGTCAACCCTGGCACAGCTCGTGTCACCACGATCGATGGCTCAGTGCTATTGATCGAAAACGCGACGCTCAACGCTGAACAGTCTGGCGACCGATTGATGGGTGTCTCCACGCTGCCGATCGTTTCGAGCAACGCATCGGACGACGGTGTTTCGACTGCGTCGTCTTCACGACTGTCGTTTTCGATGGATCGCATTTTGACGATCGAGCCGGTGTCTTCGCGATATCAGCTTTCGTCTTTGAGCGAGCATGATTGGCAGGTCGTATCCGGAGCTGAAGTCTTTGGTGTGGCGATGTTGCCAAGTAAGACGGCAGCCGGGGATCTCCGTCTGCATGCGCCGGTCGAGGTTAGGTTTGATTTGCCGAAGGGCGCGCGTCGATTGGCCTTCACCGTGGCGATGGATTTGGATGACACGATTCCAGATTCCCGCCGCGCGATGGCGGGTTGTGAGCTACTTATTTACGTCGGCGACGAGGTGATCGC
>JBGCDC010000100.1:0-8355 GCA_045105055.1 Phycisphaeraceae bacterium
CCGCATCTACGACGAAGGTCTGACCCCTTCCCTAGGCGAATTTGGCGGGCAAGGCGTACCGCCCAACCACCCCGAGCTGCTCGACCGTTTGGCGATCGAGTTCGTTGATTCGGGCTGGGATATCAAAGCGATGCTCAAGAAGATCGCCTTGGCTCGGACGTATCGCCTCTCCTCCGAACCGACGGAGGAGCTGCTACGCGTCGATCTGAACAACGAGTTCTTTGCTCGACAAAGCCAAAAGCGACTGCCCGCTGAAATGATCCGTGACAACGCGCTGCTGGTCAGTGGCCTGCTCGTCGATCAACTCGGTGGTGACTCGGCTCGGCCGTATCAGCCCGTCGGCTACTACATGCACCTCAACTTCCCCAAGCGGAAGTACAAGCAGCACAACGACCTCAATCAGTGGCGGCGTGGCGTCTACATGCACTGGCAGCGGCAGTTCTTGCACCCGATGCTAAAGGCCTTTGATGCGCCGTCCCGCGAAGAGTGCACCGCAAAGCGATCGGTCTCTAACACCCCGCTGGCCGCTCTGGTCATGCTGAACGATCCGACGTTTGTCGAAGCTTCGCGCAACTTTGCCCAGCGTGCACTCACCGAATCGGAAGGTGCTGACCGCGCCAAGCTCGACTGGGTGATGACGGAAGTACTCTCACGCAAGGCAAATGATAAAGAGGCCGAGCTAATTCTTAGCCTATTAGACGCCAACCGAGAAGCCTTCACCGACAGCCCCGCGAGTGCTGAGCAACTGTTGGCCGTCGGCCTATCACCACGCAATGAGAAACTCGACAAGATCGAGCACGCGGCATGGACCGAGGTCTGCCGAGTCTTGCTGAACCTCCACGAAACGATGACACGGCCGTGATGCCGAAGGGTAGTTAACAATGTCAGATAAAACAAAAATCGCAGATCTGGTTCACCAGCAGTACGAACAGCTCCAACGTGTCAGCCGACGACAGTTCCTCGGCCAAGTCTCACTTGGTCTGGGCGCTGCAGCGCTCGGCTCGCTGATGGGCGCAGAGCATGCGCTCGCTGCCGCGTCGAAGTCGCCGCTCAATCCGCTGCAAGGCGCGATCGATCCGCTGCACTTTGCTCCTAAAGCCAAGCGTGTCATCTTCCTCTGCATGGCTGGCGGACCAAGTCACCTAGAAACCTTCGACCATAAGCCGATGCTCGCCAAGATGGATGGCAAGCCGATGCCTGAGTCCTACACCAAGGGCCAGCCAATCGCGCAACTCCAAGGCAAAGAGCTCAAGGCGCTAGGCCCTCAGAAAGGCTTCAAAAAGTACGGAAAGGGCGGCATCTCAGTCAGCGATTGGCTCCCCAACATCGGCTCGGTCGCTGATGACATCTGCGTCATCAAATCGATGGTCACCGAGCAGATCAACCATGACCCCGCACACACCTTCATGAACACCGGCACAGCGATAAGTGGTCGGCCGTCCATGGGATCATGGGTCAACTACGGCCTAGGCTCGATGACCGATGACTTGCCAGGTTTCTGCGTGCTCGTCTCGGACGCAAAGTCCAGAAACCCTCAACCCATTGCGTCACGGCAGTGGTCCTCTGGCTTCCTCGCTAGTAAATACTCAGGCGTCGAACTGAACTCTATCGGAGATCCGGTCAACTACGTCAAGAACCCGCCAGGCATCACGCGCACTCAACAAGACCAAGCCATCAGCGCGGTCAAAGACTTGAACCGCATGCGCGATCAAGCGCATTACGATCCCGAGATCGAGTCGCGCATCGCTCAGTACGAGCTCGCGTTCAAGATGCAGATGGCCGTGCCAGAACTCACCGACCTTGCCGACGAAAAGCAAGAAACCCTCGACATGTACGGCGCGACGCCCGGCGATGGTACGTTTGCGAGTAACTGCCTCATGGCCCGACGACTTGCCGAGCGCGGCGTCCGGTTCATCCACCTCTATCACCGCGGCTGGGATCACCACGATGGCCTCATCAAGCACATGGACAAGTGCTGCCTGACCGCAGATCAAGCAACTGCGGCACTGATCAAAGACCTCAAGCAACGCGGTATGTTGGAAGACACTCTCGTTGTCTGGGGTGGCGAGTTCGGTCGCACGCCGATGAGCCAACGCGGCATCGGCCGAGACCACCACATCAAAGGTTTCTCGATGTTCCTTGCGGGCGGCGGCGTCAAGGGCGGCATGACCTATGGCGAAACTGACGAGCTAGGCTACAACGCGGTCGAAGACGTCGTCAACGTACGCGACCTGCACGCAACGATGCTGCACCTATTGGGTATCGATCACTCCCGGCTCACCGTGAAGTATCAAGGCCTAGACGTCAAGCTCACGGGTGTCGAGCACCATACACATGTCATCAAAGACATTATTGCCTAAGAAAAACCCGCAATCGCTTGCGGGCGAGTGTGTATTCATATGTTCTGTAAAGCCTTGCACGAAAGTGCTAGGCTTTTTTAATCAGCGTTTTCGTCATCACGCTTATCACGCTTATCACGCTCAACCACAGCGTAGGCGTTGTGGTTATGGATCGACTCAAAGTTCTCGCTGGCAACTTGGTACCAGACGATTCGATCTTCGGCATCCAACGCGAGCGCAAGGTCACGAACGATGTCTTCCACAAACTTCGGGTTGTCGTAAGCAGCTTCCGTGACATATTTTTCATCCGGCCTTTTCAAGACGGCGAAAACCTGCGTACTCGCACACTTTTCTACGATCTCAAACAACTCTTCGATCCACATCGACTGCCCGCTAGCAAAGCGAACCTTGGCTTCCATCTCACAGCGTTGATTGTGGGCGCCGTAGGCCGAGATCTTCTTAGAGCAGGGGCATAGCGACGTCGCGGGCACCTTAATCCCCAGGATGAAGTCTTCTTCGCAGTTGGCGACGGCCTCAAAAGTGACTTCGATATCGAGCTTGCCAGATTGACCGCTGACCGGCGCCTTCTTGTCAATGAAGTAAGGGAAAGTCATCTCAAGATGCGCTTCCTCCGCTTCGAGTCGCGACTTCATATCACGCGCGACTTCCATGACGTCGCTTGAGTTGATCCCTTGGTGGTGCTTGTTGAGCACTTCAAGGAATCGGCTCATGTGCGTGCCCTTTTGGTGGTGGGGCAATGCGACGTACATGTTCACCATCGCGACGGTGTGCTGTTTGTCATCGCTGTCGGGGCGCATGAGTGCGATGGGATAGCGGATGTCTTTGACGCCGACCTTATTGATCGGCACTTGCCGTGTATCACGGCTGCCTTGCACATCGGGCATTGGCGAATCGGTTAAAGCTTGCTCGTCTGCGGTCATGGGCGGTGCTTTCATACTATGCTTTCACAAATAACGGAACGCCCCATTGTAGGGCCGCCAAACACCGTAGACAATCTAGAGTGGAAAAACATACGGCTGAAAGATGCCTGTACCGCTGGATCCGTTACGAACTACGTAAAAAACGATTTTCCCGTGAGAAAAAAGAAGAAAAAAATCCCGGCCAAGCCAAGGCCTAAGTCCGAACCAATCCCCACCTCGCAGGTGGTTAGCGGCGTTGGCGAGATGTTTGGTCAGCCCGAGATCCCGTCCAAGCTCCCGATCCTGCCGGTGCGAGGAACCCTCGTGTTCCCCGGGACGATCATCCCGCTTGGAATCGGCCGACCGTCGAGTCGACAATTACTCGAAGAGTCGCTGGCTAAGTCCAACGTGATCGGGCTCGCAGCACAGGTCGATGAGGAAGAAGAGGAGCCGAGCTTCCATGGCATCCAAAAGATCGGGACCGCAGCGCTCGCGCTGAAACTGATCCGTCAGCAAGACGACACGATGACGCTCATCGTGCATGGCCTATCGCGCATTCGCTTGGATAAGCCGATCAAGCACAAGCCCTACCTGACCGCGAAGGTGTCGACGCTTCGCGAGAAACCCGGCCGAGGGCAATCTTTCAAAGCAACGATCAATCAGCTCAGGGACCTCGCGCTCGAGCTTATTGAGCTGACGCCTAATGCGCCTGAGCAGGCTCGCAACGTCTTGATGAATGTTGATTCGCCTTCAGGCTTGGTCGATTACCTAGCGGCGAACCTGGATATCGACATTGCGCAGAAGCAGGCAATGCTCGAAGAACTAAGTGTCGCCAAGCGAGCCAAGCAGGTACACCATCAGTTAAGCCAGCAACTCCAGCTCGCTCGACTCCAAGACAAGATCCAGCAAGATGTAGAAGCGAACATCGGCGAAGGGCAACGCCGACTCTACTTGCGCGAGCAAATGCGGGCGATCCAAGAAGAACTCGGTGAGGGCGATGCCTCCGCTGAGGTTGTTGATGATCTACATCGCCGACTCGTCGAGGCGGCCCCGCCCGAGAAGGTGATGGAGGAAGCGGAGCGTGAGCTTTCGCGTTTGGAGATGATCCCGCCAGCTAGCCCGGAGTATTCGGTGATTCTGAGCTATGTCGAGCTCATTGCCGAGCTGCCCTGGAACAAGTCGAGCAAAGATCGGCTTGACCTTAAGCACGCGCGAGAAATTCTTGACCGCGATCATTTTGACTTAGACAAAGTCAAGCGTCGTCTGATCGAGTACTTAGCTGTTCGCAAGCTGAATCCAAGTGGACGCGGCGCGATCCTTTGTTTGAGTGGACCGCCCGGCGTGGGTAAGACATCGCTTGGCAAATCGATTGCCGAGGCGCTAGGCCGCGAATTTGCAAGGATCTCGATGGGTGGGGTGCGCGATGAGTCGGAGGTTCGTGGGCACAGGCGGACTTACATCGGTGCGATGCCCGGCCGACTGATTCAAGACATCCGCCGATGCGGTACGAACAACCCGGTCATCATGCTCGATGAAATCGATAAGCTCGGCAACGATGTCCGTGGCGATCCATCGTCAGCGCTGCTCGAAGTACTCGACCCCAGGCAGAACCACGCGTTCGTCGACCGCTACCTCGACGTGCCTTTCGATCTAAGCAAGGTGATGTTCATCTGCACGGCAAACTATGTCGGCAATATCCCTCCGGCCCTGTTGGACCGGCTCGAAGTCATCGATATCCCAGGCTATACCGACCACGACAAACTCGCGATCGCCAAGCAATACCTCGTCCCGCGACAGATGAAAGAGCATGGCCTGTTGGCTAAACACGCGGCTTTCCGTGTTGCTGGGCTGCGTAAGCTGATCGACGGCTATACGCGCGAGGCGGGAGTGCGTGAATTGGAGCGGCAGGTCGGCGCGGTCTGCCGAGCGGTCGCGGCCAAGGTCGCACAAGCAAGACGATCGCCGAAGAAGGCGGTGATTGATGCTGCGAAGATCATGGCATTGCTCGGGCCAGAAAAATATGTCCGCGAACTGGACACTCGCACCGGCGTTCCGGGCGTCGCACTAGGACTAGCTTACACCTCGGTAGGTGGAGAAGTGTTATTCATCGAAGCAACCAAGTACCCGGGCAAGGGGCAGGTCAAGCTCACGGGGCAGATCGGCGACGTGATGAAAGAGTCCGCTCAAGCGGCGTTGTCACTGTTCAAAAGCAGGGCGGAGTCACTCGGTGTTGATCCAAAGGCCTTGCACGATACCGATCTGCACATCCACGTCCCTGCGGGCGCGGTCCCCAAGGACGGACCCTCTGCAGGCGGTGCGATGTACACCGCGATCACTTCGCTGATGACCGGCAAGCCCGTCAAGAAAGACCTCGCGATGACTGGCGAGATCACATTGCGCGGCAAGGTGCTGCCCATCGGGGGTGTCAAAGAGAAGACACTCGCTGCCGACAGGCTGGGAATCAAGACTGTGCTGCTCCCTGAACACAATCGACGAGACTTGGACGATATCGATCCGGCGGTTCGTAAGCGTTTGAACATTCAGTTCATCTCGGATGCAGACGAACTATTAAAACGTGCCATACCGCAGTTAAAACAAGCAAAAAAATAACCGCGGTATTTGATGCCACGGCTGCACTCAATCGTGAATAAGTTGGCTCTAGTTATCGACGGAAACGTCGTACTTGGCCTGCTTGCTAATAACTTCGATCTTGTACTCACCAGCAGGCAGGGTGACTTTCCGTGACCCGTTCGTGGACTTGGAAGTACGTAGCGTGGTGTTGATCACTAGCCACTTGCCGTTTTCTTGCTTGCGGTGGATACGCACCATGACATTGCAGGCGTCTTCGAGCTTATTGATCTTGAAGAGAACCTCTACTTGACTGTGGTCGCTGAGTTTGAACTCGGCGTCTTCACGCTGCTCGTTATCGCCAGTCTCTCCAGAGACATTCGCTAGGCGTGCAGCAGCTGCAGGCTGGGCCCAGCAGGTCAGAGCACTCACCATGAGCATTAATGTCAAAATTCTTGAAAAGGTTTTCATACGGATCGTGCCGAGGTCTTCGGCGATGTGGGAGCGGAATTATAACAATTCATCGAAGGGTCGGTCCGCTAAGTCTGCGGGCCATGGTCTATCATGTCGGCATGAAGCTTTACACCAAACGTGGCGATGACGGCCAAACCGATCTGATCGGTGGTGCTCGGGTGTCGAAAAACCACCTTCGCGTCGCTGCCTATGGGGCCGTGGATGAACTCAACGCCACGATCGGGCTGGCACTTGCCGACTGCGATATTGACGCGATCAATCAAGGGCTTATTACGGTTCAGTGCCGTTTGTTTGACCTTGGGGCCGATTTAGCAACGCCTAGCTCTAAAAAAACCCCTTCAAGCCGTCTTAATAACGACCATATCAACGAACTCGAAGCACAGATCGATGCGGCCAGCGATCGGCTCGAACCGCTGAGAAACTTTATCCTGCCTGGCGGTACAGTCCTTGCGGCTAGGCTTCATATCGCAAGAACCGTCTGCCGACGGGCTGAACGCGAGGTTGTCGCGCTGGCGGAGCACGAGTCCTTGGACCCGCTTGCGACGATCTATCTCAACCGTCTGGCGGACTTATTGTTTGCTTTGGCTCGCTTGGCGAACGCAGAAGCGGGTGTAGCAGATGTGCCCTGGCTGCCGGACCAAGTAAGCTGAACTCGCTTTTACCCGTCCGTATTACGTTAGACCTAACGGCTGAATACCTAGCGATTCGTTTTGGTGATTGGCCTTTTCTTAATGGAGTCTTGTATGCAACGATTGATGATGTTCGTCTGTGCCGCCTTGTTTATCTTGGCCTGTCTGCCCGGCACGTTCGTGACTGCTGACGATCACAAGTCAGAACAGACCGAGCCGATCACCCCTGACAAGCCGATCGATCTCTTCAACGGCAAGGACCTATCGAACTGGACCTACGACATCGGCGGGAAAGAAACGAAACCCGAAGATGTTTACCGCGTCGAAGATGGCATCATCAAAAATGCGGGCCGACCGTCTGGCGTCATGCGTACCAAGCAGACATACAAGGATTATGAAATCGAAGTCCAGTGGCGCTGGCCAAACAAGGGCGGTAACTCAGGTTTACTGATCCACGCATCTAAGCCACGCGAGCGAAACGTTTGGCCTAAATCACTCGAGGTGCAGCTACAATCAAAAGAAGCAGGCGACTTTTGGGTCATCGGCGAAAGCGTGCGTGTTAAAGATCCGGAGAAACGCACCAAGGGACGACGCACAATCAATTACACCGACGGCTCGGAAAAAGAGTTGGGTAAATGGAACACACTGATCGTGCAGGCCCGCGGCGACACAGTGAAGGTCTTTGTCAACGGCGTCCTCGTCAACGAAGCGTGGGACTGCTCGGCGAGCAGCGGAGCGATCTGCCTACAAGCAGAAGGCACGCCGATCGAATACCGCAAGGTGCAAATCCGACCGCTACCCGATCAATAATTCGCTGCGTTTAACCGTTTGCGACCCGCGATTCGTATGGAGTCACCGATGCGCCATCCTTTAATCTTGTTAATAGGCTTTACTATTGTCGTCGCGTTATCAAGCACCGGCTGCAAAGCGGTAGATAAGGCGACCGGGGTAGGTAATGCAAATGTCGGCCAAAGCCTCAAAAAGACTAATGGCAAAATAACACGTGCTGAACTAGCGTTGCGGCTACGTCGTCTCGCGGTGTCATATTTAGGCGATATCCCCGAAGTTTGCGAAAAGATTGCGACGTCAGACTTGCCACTCGATAAACGCCTACTTGCTTTGACGATCCGTGCGAACAGCTCGGACTCTGTCATCACGATTGCGGCCGACCCTGACCCACAGGTATCGCTGCTCAATATGGTCACCGTGATCACGCTCCATCGCATACTCGCAGAAGAGCGCGGTGAAGAATTTTTCGGGGATCAGAGCCGTGGCTATATCAACGCGACAAGACGGATGGAGAGTGAGGTCTGGAAACTAGCTGGACAAGTACTTGATCCCGAGGAGATGAAGCAGCTCCGCGAACTGATTATCCAGTACCGAAAAGACAACCCGGAAGAGGTGTATGTCTGGTGGGTACGTTTC
>JBGCDC010000101.1:0-2545 GCA_045105055.1 Phycisphaeraceae bacterium
TCGATTCGACCGGCCAACGATTCGCCGCGACGCCTCGACCTTTTTCGTTGGCGCGGTTGTTCGTGACGATGCCGTTGCCGCGCGATCGGATCCACGCTTTGCTGATGTTGATCGCGGGGTCGGACTGAGTAGTGTGGTTGCCCTGGAAGTTGAGCGTGACGAACGTCGGCACGGGCCCGTCCACATCCGCGGGCGTGTGTATCAACAGATCAACATAAACATCAGGCTTATCTTGAGAGAACGTCACACGCACTTGGCTCCGTCGCGCTAAGCCATCAAGCGCATCATCCGTTGACTCAAGCACCTCGACCTTCGGCGTAAACGGGTTGCCAGGCAGCGCACCAAACATGTGCTCCTCAAACAATGCGAGCACCTCGCCACGACGATGCCCCGCCCACTGCGCCGCCGTCGTCACCGGCTCGCCATCGTTATCAACAAGCAGCCCTGACAGCGTGTACTCAGGTACCTTTGACTCGTCGTAGTTAGGCACAAACTTCTGCGCCGCAACGGAAAAAGTCACGCACTGCAGGAGAATTAAACCCAGCCAAGCGATGGGCCGATTCGTCAAACAAGTCGTTAAAGACATGGTCCACTCCAATGATGTTGCGCGATAGGCATCAGGTGCCGAGCGCACACTGTATTCCATGTTCCGTACTGCCAAGTTGCTCAACCAGCCGATCGGATAGCGTTTTCTTGACGAGGTCGATCGACGGACATGCGTCGCCGAGTATTTGCTGCATGCTTATTACAGGTCGGCCTTCGAGTCCGCAGGGGACGATGAGGTCGAAGTGAGACATATCGGGCGCGACGTTCAGGGCTAAGCCATGCAGCGTCGTGTTCTTCCGGATGCGGACGCCCATGGCGCAGATTTTTGCGGTGTTGGTTGGGACATCGTTCGCAACGGGACGCTGCGCGTCGCCCGCTACCCGGTTTGGATTTACCCATACCCCGGTCGCGCCGCATTCGTTGTGGCCAGCGATGCCCCATGTTGCGATCGTATCGATCACGGCTCGTTCGAGCAGCCGCATGTAGCTGGACAGGTTCAGGCCGAAGTCGCCGAGTTTAAGGATGGGGTAGACAACGAGCTGACCCGGGCCGTGATAAGTGATATCACCGCCTCGGTCGGTTTCCGCGGTGGTGACGCCGAGCTTTTCGAGCTGTTGTTCGTCGGCGAGCAGGTTGGGCTTGGCCCGCCTTGTGAGGGTGATGACCGGGGGGTGTTCGACGAGCAAAATCGTGGGCTGACCCGGCCCGTCGATGAGGGCTTGGTTGAGCTCACGCTGCTGTGTGAGGGCCTGGTCGTAGTCGATCTGGCCGAGGTCTTGGATTTTGATGGGAGGAGTATTGTTCACGTTGGCGTAATTCGCGGGCGATGGCCGATGGTTTCATTTATCATACGCGGCTATTCGCAATTGATAAACGATATGCCGCAGATCCACCCCACCGCTACTATTGATGAACAGGCCCGCCTCGCTGATGACGTGGTCGTTGGCCCTCAGTGCGTGATCGAAGGGCCGGTCACCATCGGTGCTGGCACGAAGCTCATCGCCCAGGTCTACCTCCGCGGCCCCATGACCATCGGCCAGAACAACACGTTCTATCCCACCGCTGTCATCGGCCTTGAGCCGCAAGACTGGAAAGCCGACCCGGACAAGCCCGGCAAGGGCACGATCATCGGCGACAACAACATGATCCGCGAAGGCGTCTCTATCCACCGCGCCTCACGCGATGAGCACGCCACCACCCTCGGCAACCACAACTACCTCATGGCCTGCAGCCACGTCGCCCACGACTGCACCGTCGGCAACGACTGCATGTTCGCCAACTCTGCTCTGCTCGGCGGACACTGCGAGGTCGGCGACGGCGTCATCCTCGCGGGCAACAGCGGCGCACAACAGTTCTGCCGAATCGGCCGACTCTCCATGCTTGGCGGCGCCGAGGGTATCACTGCCGACCTCCCGCCCTTCTGCATGGTCCACCACACCAAACAAGTCTCCGCACTCAACCTCATCGGACTCCGCCGTGCAGGTCTACGCGAACACATCAAGCCCCTCCGCGAGGCGTTCAACATCTACTACCGCCGCGGTATCCCCGGTGGCAAAGCCCTCGATATGATCGACAACGAACTCGACGACATCCTTGTCACCGAGTTCACCACGTTCATCCGCGAAAGCAAACGCGGCGTCACCGGCTACGGCGAATCCTTCAAACACCGACCTTGGCTCAAACCCGAGTTTTATCAAGGCGGGAACGGGAATGGTAACGGCGAAAACGGCAGCTGAATCTCTTAACAATAGCCGCGATGCTACGCACCGCTGGCATACTCACAGTCGTTAATGATGCGACAACCGTCGATGAGTAGCATCGCGGCTATCCAAAACATTCAACATCAATCCTCGAACTTAATCGACTCGCACCACGCGCGGACCTTTGGGGCTAACGCCTCAACTTGATCGGCTTGGCAGGTCAGTTTGAAGGTCCAAGTCTCATCGGGGTTTTCGGGATTCTCACCAATCGGTACCCACACGGCCAAGATGGCTCGGCC
>JBGCDC010000102.1:0-2240 GCA_045105055.1 Phycisphaeraceae bacterium
AAGAAACTACCTTCGAATTGTCGTTTGTTCACGGCCATCGATGATTACGATTGAAGCACACCCGACAGCGCCAGCGGCAACGCCGACTCGACCTTGACCTGAACGATCTGCCCGATCATGGACGGGTCGCCGTCAAAGAAGGTGATGAGGTCGCCGTCGGTTCGGCCGGAGAGTTGCGCCGTAAAAAAGGGGTCGGGAGTCGTTTTTTTGCCTTGCTGTTCGGCCGACTCGCTACCACCCTCAGAAAAACGACTCCCGACCCCTTTTTTACGGGTCTTACGACTGACGCCTTCGACGAAAACCTCGACGGTTTGGCCAACATAGCTCGCGTGGATCTCGGTGCTGATGTCGGTTTGTAGGGCGAGCAGGTCGTTGTTACGGAAGCGCTTTACTTCGTCGGGGATATCGTCGGGGATGCGGTCGTACGCGGCGGTGCCGGGGCGCGGCGAGTACTTGAAGATGAAGCTGTTTTTGTAGCGAGCGAAGCTCAGCAGGTCGCGGGTTTTTTCATAGTCGTCATCGGTCTCGCCGGGGAAGCCGACGATGATGTCGGTGGCGAGCGTGACCCCCGGAATCATCTCCTTTGCGCGAACAAGCAACTCTTTATATTGCTCGACGCGGTAGCCGCGGTTCATCTTTGCGAGGACGCGGTTGCTGCCGCTTTGCACGGGCAGGTGCAGGTATCGGCAGATGCGCGGGCTGTCAGCGATCACCTGCAAGATGTCATCGCCAAAGTCGCGTGGCAGCGAGGTCACAAAACGCAGCCGTTTAATCGCAGGAACTTCTTCGTGGATGCGGTGCAGCAGGTCGGCGAAGCTCGTCGTCGTGTCGTTGAATTTCGGTGACGGCCCGCCTGTGCCTTTGTTTGGGCTGATGACGGTGCCGACTTGCGGCTGCCAGATGCCGTCGATTTTCTGGGCGGCGCTGTGGTCGTAGTGGAAGTGGTTGACGGTTTGGCCGAGGAGCGTGACCTCGATGACGCCGTGGTCGGCGAGCTTCTTGCACTCGTCCACGATGTGGTCGGGGTGGCGGTGGACTTCAGCGCCGCGGGTGTTGGGCACGACGCAGTAAGTGCAGAGCTTGTTGCAGCCGCGCGTGATGCGGACGTAGGCGGACTTGCCCGCGCCGGGGGTGGTCTCGCCGGGAAGGTCGGTGTCCTCAGCGGTGAAGCTGCGGGAGAGGTCGATGAGTTCGAGCTTGTCACTCGCGGCGCTGAGGGTGGAGCTTCGGCGGTGGGTGTTGCCTTGGAGGGCAACGTTGGTGAGGTCGGCGCTTGATACGGCGTTGCTGTCGTTCGTCCGCCCGGGCGTGGCCCGGCGGCTGGCAGCATCTTCCGCGTCGATGACTTTGGTCTTAAACGCGTTGTCGATGAGCATGGGGACTTTGTCGAGTTCGCCGGGCCCGCAGAGCAGATCGATCTGCGGGTGCTTTTTGATCATGTCGGTGCCGTCGCGTTCGGCCATGCATCCGATGACGCCGAGCACGACGCCGGGGTGCTCGCGTTTGTGCTTGCCGACAATGCCGACGCGGGACCAGACTTTGTTCTCCGCTTGCTCGCGGACCGAGCAGGTGTTGTAGAGGACGACGTCTGCGGCCTGCCAATCGCCTGTGAACCGGTAGCCTAGGCCGCGGAGCTGGCTGCCGACGAGCTGGCTGTCGAGGACGTTCATCTGGCAGCCGGAGGTCTCTAAGTAGACGCTCGGCCCGGTGCCCGTGCGGTTGGCCGGGTCGTTGGCGGGGTCGGCGGCAGATTCAGCGTCGGTGGAGCAGCCTTGGCCGTTTGCGGCGGAGGGAGCGTCAAATTGGGGGAGTTTGATTTCTGGCATAACTGTTCAAATGGGGGCAAGGCATGATACCGCAAGGCAGGGTCTTGTCATGCAACGGTGAACTTCGTATGCTGTAACCTGCTGAAAGCACCGGGCCTACGGTGTTCGTGCGTGTGCCGCGATCCCTAAGTAAGCCCGATTGATCCCCGCAGGAGCCCGCGATGGCCAAGATGTTCTACACGCTCGAAGAAGCCGCCGACAAACTCGGTGTGGATCAGCAAACAATTAAAGAGATGGCTGCTCGCAATGAGCTCCAGCAATTCCGCGACGGCGACAAGCTGATGTTCAAGCGGGACCAGGTCGATGCCAAGTCATCCAACGCAGCATCCGATGGGCCGATCTCCCTCGCGGACACAGGCTTTGGCGACGCGGTCGACCTCAAAACCGACACCGCCGTCGGCGTCAACCCACCGG
>JBGCDC010000103.1:0-3913 GCA_045105055.1 Phycisphaeraceae bacterium
CTTTTTTTTTTTTTTTTACTTTCTTGAGCCGCACCGATGGGGCTGGAGCAAGTGGCCTGAGCTTGAAACACATCTGGACCCCGACTCCGTTCCTGTCCCGCCGATCTACCCCGACGGGCCAATCATGCGACAGAGCATCGCCAAGTACATGGACTTCATCGTTGAGATGGATCGTAAGCTCGGCCTCGTACTCGACCGACTCGAAAAGGAAGGCTTGCTAGACAATACGATCATCTTCTTCTTCGGCGACAACGGCAGAACAATCTATCGTGGCAAGCAATGGCTCTATGACGAAGGGATGAGCGTACCACTGATCGCCCGCTATCCCGGCTTATTCGAGCGCGGAAGCGTCAGCGACGAGCTGATCTCACTGATCGATCTTGCGCCGTCTTCGCTCTCGCTATCGGGCTCACCGGTTCCAAAGATGATGCAGGGTAAGGTTCGCTTTGGAAAAGATGCTGCGCCTAAAGCTAAGTTTATTTTTGCGAGCAGAGACCTGTCGGACCAGACTTTGGACTGTATCCGTGCGGTACGTGATAAGCGATATAAGTACATCCGAAACTATAAGCCAGAGGTCGGCTACCCCGCGTCGCCTTACCTTTTAAAGACACACCCGGAATACACCGAAGCCCATCAAGCATACGAGCGCGAGGAACTGAACGAGAAGCAATCGCTGTTCTTCAAATCACGCAAGCCAGATGTGGAGCTTTACGACATTAACGCAGACCCGTGGGAAACGAAGAACCTCGCAGATCAGCCCGAGTACGCTGCGATACTAACTCGAATGCGTACGGCACTGGACGAGTGGATCGATGAATCGGGCGATGTTGTTCTGAATAAGCCCTAACCAGGTCGGCCATGATTGAGCGCAGTCCATTAAAGCGACTCGCGGACTGCCAATCAATCGCGTGATCACCAAACGACAAGAATCTGGGAAGCATTCCCTCGACGCGATCGAGTAGGCAAAGAACACCTTCGCCTAAGCCCTACATACGCGTGATTTAAAAAATAGTTGCCTGACCTGTCACTTTCTCGCCTCTGTAAGTCCTTATTGCTAGAGGCTCGCACTTATGTCTGAAGAGATAGCGAATCAACGCAACCGGAAAACGTCGACGCTGGCTGAGGGGTTCGTCGTGATTAATGCCAAACGCATTCTCCTTCAATTGGTTCCGCGTTCTGAAAAGGGCGCGGAACCTTTCTAACTCGACGTGCCATCTATCTCTTCAATCAAAGGATTCACTTATGCGTCGCGCATTCACCCTCATCGAACTTCTAGTCGTGATTTCCATTATCGCGCTACTGATCGCGATCCTGCTACCGGCGCTCGGTGCGGCGCGAAAGTCTGCCAGGCAAATGCAAAGCGCTACGCAGACCCGTGGGCAGCACCAAGGCATGGTCATCCACGCCAACGAGAACAAGGGCTTTTACCCCGGCCTGACCAACGACGGACAAAACTGGACAGATGCGGCGGATAATTACTCGAATACTCGTGGCAACACCGTGGAGGCACGGATGTCCATCATGCTAGAGGGCGAGTATTTCACCCCCGATTACATCATTCATCCCAACGACCCTATCACCCACGAAGCATACAAAATCGGTAGCGCCACGCCTTTTGCGACGATTAACAATGCATATGCGTTGCTCGAAATCGGTTTCGGAGGTTCCGCACCATCAACCCGAAAGCCCATGTTGGTCAACGAATGGCGAGACACGATGAATGCACAGGCCATCGTTGGCGGCGAGCGACTTCTCGATGTCGTCGGTGGCGCATTTGGTGATCCCACCGCCTACGTCAGTACGTGGAGTAGCGACCCAGGGCGTGCAGAGTGGAGTATCGTTTGGAATGATAACCACACCGAAACGCGCAATACAGCCTTATTCCAAACGAAGTATGGGCAGTATTCGAACGATTTTGACGACTTGTACAGCCGCTCGAAAACAAGCTCAGGGAATACGCAATCCCCCGTGTCTCCGGGTGCTGCAAATGATGGTGACGCCAATGCAATGCTAGTTTGTGAGGACGCTTTCCGGAATATCCAACTCTCTGTCCCATGACCATAATTAACCACGAGATATACACGACTCGCACGAAAGAAATAGCTAAATCTATCTACGTGCACGGATATAACTCTTGCCGTATTAGATCTTACAAGGAAAAGTTATCGCATCGATCAAAACTTAGTAAAGCAACCACCTCTGATTTGTACGGAATAGTGTTTGACCTTTTACGAGTGGGGCATTGATCCCACCAACCGAATTTCATACCCGTTTACTTTTGCAACAAGAAGATTAGAAATCATGAACCACTCGATCCTAAGGCTACTTCTCTCGACACTAGTGCTGTCGCACATCGCGGCGCCACAACGAGCGTTAGCCGCCGACGCCGAGAAGCCAATGAATGTTGTATTTTTTCTCGTCGATGACTACGGCTGGGCAGACACGAGCTACAACGGTTCGACGTTTTATGAAACAGCCAACATCGATAAGCTGGCGGCAAGTGGCACAGTTTTTAGCGATGGCTACGCAGCCTCTCCCGTGTGCAGCCCAACGCGCGCGGCCATCATGGCAGGCAAGTACCCGCACCGCATGGATACCACCGACTGGTTCGGCGCTCCTCAGCCCGAGGCTATTGCTGGCGGAAAGAGTCGCCACTGGACAAGTAAAAAGCCATTGTTACCCGCCTCATACATCGAGCACCTGCCCCTTGAAGAAGTCACGATCGCAGAAGCACTCAAAGCGCACGGCTACGCGACATTCTTCGCAGGCAAATGGCACCTAGGACCCAACAAAAAGTACTACCCCGAAGCACAAGGCTTCGACATCAACATGGGCGGCTTCTTCCGCGGCGGGCCATACGAAGGTGGCAAATACTTCGCCCCGTTCACGAGTATGCCCAACCTGACCGGCGAACCCGGCGACCACCTACCCGCTCGCCTTGCTGAAGAAACATCTAACTTCATCAAGAACAACAAAGACAAGCCTTTCCTTGCCTACCTTTCTTTCTATTCAGTACACACGCCAATCATGGGTCGGCCTGACCTCGTCGAGTACTACCAAGCAAAGAAACGGAAGATGGGACTTAAAAACGAATTTGGTGAAGAACCGCCGGTCAAAGTTCGCACGAACCAATCACATGCCATCTACGCCGCAATGATCCACGCAATGGATGAAGCGGTCGGCAAGGTGCTTGATACTTTGGAGGAAGAAGGCCTCGCAGGCAATACCCTCGTGATCTTCACCGCTGACAATGGCGGCCTATCCACTTCCGAGGGCAGCCCGACAAGCAACGCGCCGCTACGTGCCGGCAAGGGATGGATCTACGAAGGCGGCATCCGTGAACCCACGCTGATCCGCTTACCTAAGCATGGCAAGGCTGGATCAACAGTTAGCCAACCTGTCATCTCTACGGATTTTTACCCAACGATCCTCGAAGCGGCCGGCCTGCCCTTGCTGCCTAAGCAACATGCCGACGGCGTTTCACTCGTGCCCGTCCTAAAAGACCCGAACGCAGACCTAGGCCGAGACGCCATCATCTGGCACTACCCGCACTACGGCAATCAGGGCGGAAGCCCCGCCTCGGCGATCCGTGCAGGCGACTGGAAACTGATCGAGTGGTACGGTCCTGGACGCGGGCTGGAACTTTATAACTTGGTCGATGACATCGGCGAAAAAAATAACCTCGTAAAGGCTGAGCCGGAGTTGGCCCGCAAGTTACACGAGATGCTGAAGAAAAATCTCAAAGACCTCGATGCCAAGATGAACACGCCTAATCCAAACGCAAAGTGAGCGCGTCATAGCCCTCAACATAAAACGAGCATATTCGACACCTATCGAATAAGAGAACCGATGAATCGTATATCAAAGCGTTTAGCCCGATTCCATCGCTGACTACTGCACGCCTCAAAAGGAC
>JBGCDC010000104.1:0-2890 GCA_045105055.1 Phycisphaeraceae bacterium
ATTGACATCTACCGTTCCGGTAGGATGATTGCTCCAAAATCACAACGGAGCTCTCCCACATCACCGTTTACATCATCATCGCCGTCGTGGCCGTCATTGCTGTCGTCGCCACCGCCTACTACCTGGCTCGATTTATGAAGGGCAAGCTCACCGTGACGCTATCCCAAGACTCCGCCAATACGGATGAACTCATCACCGGCCAGGTCACGCTCTTAGCCAAGAAACGTATCCATGGGTTGCTCAACATCTCATTAGTTGGAAAAGAGGAACGATCCAAAGGAACTGGCGACGACCGGAGGTACGAGTGGGTCGAGGTCTACCGGTACGATCATGTGCTCGAACAAAAACGCATGTTTGATGCGGGCACTGAGCATCAGTACAACTTTGACCTGCTCGCGCCGAAGCCTGCGGAGGTCAACTCGGCAGCAACGGAGCTGAAAAAATGGACCGAGAAATCAAGCCACGGCCTGGTCGGCAAACTCAAGACAAAGGTTGCGACAAAGATGGCTGAGCACGAAGCGAGCGGGTCTCTCCCAGATACGGTGCAATGGCATGTCGAGTCACGTTTGGATGCAGATGGGATCGACTTGTTTACAGTACAGCCGTGCAAGATCAACCTCAAGGCGTGAGGGGTCACGACTCGCGAGACCGCTATTTTGCTTGATCTATATTTGGTTTACAGATATTCACGTTTAATACAACGAACATTTACAAAAACTTGTAGGAGCCATCTTCATGCTGCTTTACATCATCCCCACAATCATTGCTGTTGCTGTCCTCGGATTCGGCGCGTACTACCTCGCGCGCTACATGAAGGGCAGTCTTAAACTCGAGCTTTCCCGCGACTCGGCCAGTTCCGAAGAGCTCTTCAGCGGACGGGTCACCGTCGTTGCGAAGAAGCCGATCAACGGCCTGCTCAAGGTGTCACTCGTCGGCCGAGAAAAACGCCAGAAACGCAGCTCAAGCAGCGACAACAACAGCACCGAGTGGGTCGAGGTCTACCGCTACGACCACGTGCTCGAAGAGACACGCGACTTCGAAGCGGGCTTCGAGAAGGAGTACGCCTTCGACCTGCTCGCACCGACGACCGAGGAAGTCCGCTCAGGCGGCAGAGTGCTCAAGGCCATCGCCGACTCGGCAGGCGACGGCATGATGGGCGGCGTCCTAAAAGCCGCCGCCGCGGGCGCGAGCTTTATGGCCGGTCGAGTCCACTGGCACATCGAAGGTAGACTCGACGCCAAGGGCGTGGACCTCTACGACAAAGAAAAGTGCCAAGTGAACCTTAAGGGCTAAGCAGATCATCGATACCCTGCGTTAGGCCCAGCCCCAGATCCCGAGCGACTTGCATGGTCATCTACATCGTCATATCGATCTTCGTCATCATCATCGCTGGCATCGGCGCGTACTACCTTGCTCAGCTCATGAAGGGCAAGCTCGAACTTGAACTCACACACAGCTCCGCCTACTCAGACGATCTCATCAGCGGAATCATCAAGCTCGAAGCAAAAAGACACATCCATGGCTTCCTGCAAGTCTCGCTCGTCGGCTATGTCGAACGCACCAAACGCGACAGCGAAAACATGAAAACCACCGAGCACATCGAGGTCTATCGCTTCGATCAAGTCCTCGAGCGAACGCGGGACTTCAACGCAGGCTTTCAGCAAAACTACCCGTTCGACCTCATCGCTCCAAACCATACGGAAGTCCGCACCGCTGGCTCGGTCTCGAAAACCATGGCCGCAAATGCAGGCGACGAGACCACCGGCGATCGATCCACCGAAACCCTCGCAAACTTACCCGGCGGCCGAGTGCACTGGCACGTCGAGTCCCGCCTCGACTCAAAAGGTGTCGATCTGTACACCAAAGAAAAATGCACCGTCACTCTGAAAGATTGAACAGACCGCACGTTGTCTTCAAGATTTTTCAGAACCGCAATGCCAGAAGATCATCATGAAAAATTTAGATTCGCAACACGTTTACTAGCCGCCCTAGTCGCACTGTTCAAACCTATCGGTGTGACACATGCGGTGACAGGAAGCCGCTGAAAATCCATCTCTTGGTGGGCAATCCAACATGCAGGACTTTAAAAGGTATTGAGCAGCATGACTAAGCAGACAGCACCCTTTCATCTCGAAAAATACTCAATTGATATTATCCAGCACCTTGAATGCCACCGCTCTAGAGATTGACTATGAATAGAGCTTTGATAACCGTCGTCGTCTTGTGTCTTTGCGTGGTAAGTGTTGTCGTGGAAGAAACACCGACGCGAGCCGTTGCTGCCAATGGTGAACAGCTTGATTCGTCCGAGCCCTTAGGCCTTGACGTTGAGACCTATGCGCCCGGCAACGACGCGGTGCGTTTCAAGTTTTCGACCCACATCGCGTTTGGGCCCGGCGAGCAGGAGATCGTTACAGATCTGAGAAACCATCGCCTCCTGTACCGGGACAGCCCCGCCGACCCGTTTAAGATTTCACCCATCGTGATGCGTGGCCCGCACTCGGTGGTCTACAACCCGGCAGACAAGCTGTACTACGCCAACGACACGGACAACCACCGGATCATCGCCTTCGCCGACCTCGGTAGCGAAACGATCGCCGCAGAAACCAAGCGCATTGCGGGCATCACTTTGAAGCGTCCGCATGACATCGTGATTGATCCCAAGACAGGCTGGATCTACGCCATCAACCCGTACTCCGGCCACGTCTTCCGCTTCAGCGCGATCGGTGAAAACGAGAGTGCGGTCAAGGCCCCCGTCGCTGGCTACGCCCGTGCGTTAACCTTCGCCAACGGCAAGCTCTACGCCATCGGATCGGCCAAGGGCCGAATCGTCGAGATCGCCGACTGGGATGCGCCAACGTTTAAGACCTACGACAGCCTAGATACGACAGGG
>JBGCDC010000105.1:0-2105 GCA_045105055.1 Phycisphaeraceae bacterium
CACCATGTGGCAACAGGGCGTCAAGCACGACGCCAAGCACCGCAAGTGCGCCAAAGTCGTCGGCGACGTCATGGGTAACTACCACCCGCACGGCGATAGCTCCATCTACGACGCGCTCGCACGACAAGCACAGCCCTGGGTCATGCGACAACCGCTCGTCGAAGGCTCAGGCAACTTCGGCTCGATCGACGGCGACAAGCCAGCCGCCATGCGATACACCGAGTGCCGACTCGACCCCCTCGCCGCCGAAATGCTCGGCGACATCTCACGCGGCACCGTCCACTTCCGACCCAACTACGACGGCACCAAATTCGAGCCCGTCGTCCTGCCATCCAAAGTCCCCAACCTGCTCGTCAACGGCAGCTCCGGCATCGCGGTCGGCATGGCCACGAACATCCCGCCGCACAACCTCGGCGAGGTCTGCAAAGCACTCCTCAAAGTCCTCGATAACTGGGAGGTCAAAGACTTCCAGCTCATCGCCAACGACGCGATCCAAGGCCCGGACTTCCCCACCGGCGGGCAGATCATCAACAACCAAGCCGAGATCCGCGAGGTCTACAAGACCGGCTCCGGCACGCTCAAAGTCCGCGGCACCACCACGCCCGGCCCAAGCAAATCCCGCGCAACCAAAACCCTCATCGTCGACTCGATCCCCTACGGCGTCATCAAAGCCAACCTCGTCGAACAGATCGCAAACGTCGTGCTCTCGCGCAAGATGCCACTCATCACAGACGTGATCGACCTGTCCACCGACGACATCCGCATCGAGATCGAACTCAAAAAAGACGCGGACGAGGCCAAGGTCCTCGCGTATCTCTATAAGCACACGTCGCTGCAGACGAACTTCAGCGTGAACCTTACGATGCTCGTGCCGACGGAAAACCCAGAGGTCGGCGCGCCCCAGCGATGCACGATCGTCGAGATCCTGCGGTACTTCCTGCACTTTCGCCACGAGGTCGTCACCAAGCGACTCGAACACGAGCTGGCCTCGCTGGAAAAACGGATCCACATCCTCGAAGGCTTCGCACTGATCTTCGATGCGCTGGACGAGATCATCAAGATCATCCGCAAGAGCGATGGCAAGGCCGACGCCGCGACCAAGATCATGAAACGGTTCACGCAGCTCGATGCGGATCAGACCGAAGCGATCCTCGAGTTGAAGCTGTATCGCCTGGCCAAGCTCGAAATCAACATCGTTCTTGATGAGCTTAAGGACAAGAAGAAACGCCAACGCGAGATCAAGAAGCTCTTGGCTGATGATGCCGACGACTTGGACTCGGGCCGATGGGGCATCGTTCGCGATGAGATCAAAGACCTCATCGAACGCTACGGCGGAAACGCCCGCAAGAAAGACGACCCCGGCAACCGCCGCACCAAGATCGAGAGCGCAGGCGAAGAACCCGAGTACAGTGCCGAGGACTTCATCGTCGCGGAAGATGCTCACGTGCTCATCACCGCCGATGGCTGGATCAAGCGACAAAAAGAAATCAAAGACCCGCAGGCATCTCGCATCCGCGAGGGCGACCGTGTGCTTGCCTGCGTCGCGGGCTCGACGCGATCGACGGTGATGTTCCTCTCCTCGCTTGGCGTCTGCTACACCGCTCGTATCATCGACATCCCCGCCACCACGGGCTATGGCGAGCCGATCCAAAAACTCTTCAAGCTCAAAGATGGCGAGAAGATTATCGCCGCCTATTCTGCCGACCCGCGCGTCCTCAAAGACTTCCGCGAAGACCCCAAGAAGCCCGACACCTGCCCGCTCAATCACGCGATCGCCGCATCATCCGATGGCTACGCCTTGCGGTTCAGCGTCGAGCCTTATGTTGAACCGAGCACCAAGGCCGGCCGAAAGTTTGCCCGCCCCAAGAAGGGCGAGGTCATCACGCACACTTACCTCTGCACCGGGCACGAAGTATTGCTCGCCGTCACCGAGCAGTGCCGGGCGATGGTCTGCAAAGCAGAAGAAGTCAACTACCTCTCCGGCCCGGGCAAGGGCGTCATGCTCGTCAAGCTCAACAAGGAAGACCGCCTGATCGGCTTTAAGATCAGCGAAGGCGAACGCGACCTCTTGCGTGTCAAAACCAACCGCGGCGCGGAGAAAACCG
>JBGCDC010000106.1:0-5888 GCA_045105055.1 Phycisphaeraceae bacterium
TCACGAAGGCGTGCCACTTACAATCGGACAGATCGCGGATGTTCAGCTTGGCCCCGCGCTGATGCGCGGCACCGCTTCCGAGGGCGGCGAGTCAGCGGTCATCCTGTCGATCCAAAAGTCGCCGGGTACGAACACGCTTGCGCTGACCGATCAATTGGACGCCTTGTTTGATCAGGTCACGCCGACGCTGCCCGCGGGTGTCGAACTGAATCGCGATGTGATGCGTCAGTCGCACTTTATCGATCGGTCGATCAGTAATGTCACGAAGGTGTTGCTCGAAGCAGTCGTGATCGTGCTCGTTGTGCTGGCGTTGTTTTTGATGAATGTGCGGACGACGCTGATCACGATCACCGCGATCCCGGTCTCGCTGGCGGTGGGCCTGCTCATTATGGACGGCCTAAACCTCGGCCTCAACGTCATGACTTTAGGCGGGCTGACCGTTGCGATCGGCGTGCTAGTTGACGACGCGATCATCGATGTTGAGAACGTGTTCCGGAGACTGAAACAAAACGGTGGCTTGGAAGAGAGCGATCGCCGTGCGGTCACTGAGGTCATTTTTGATGCGAGTAATGAGATTCGACCCGCGATGGTGTTTGCGACGCTGATCATCGTGATGGTGTTCGTGCCGCTACTCGCGTTAGGTGGATTGGAAGGTCGGTTCTTCCAGCCGTTGGCGTTGACGTATATGGTCTCGATTGGTGCGTCGCTATTGGTCGCGTTAACGGTGGTGCCCGCGCTGTGCCAATTCTTACTCAAAGGTCGGCTCAGCGGTGAACACGTAGACCGCGATGGCTTCCTAGTTCGCCTGCTGAAGCGCGTGTACGAGCCGACGCTGCACGCCGCGATTCGCTTGCGAGTCTGGGTGATTGGCGGGGCGGCGATTGCGACCGCCGCGGCGCTGCTGCTTGCGAGCACCTACGGCACATCGTTCCTCCCGTCCTTCAACGAAGGGACGTACACCGTTTTTCTTTTAGCGCCGCCTGGTACGTCGATCGTCGAGAGCGACCGCCTCGCGACGCAAGTGGAGAAGCAGCTTGTTGAGATCAACGGCGTGCGATCCGTTTCGCGGCGTACAGGCCGGGCCGAGCGTGATGAACACGCTGAGCCAGTGAGTAATTCGGAGATCGAGGTCACGATTGAGCCGGGCCAAGACCGTCTCGAAGTGCGTAAGGGGATCGACCGTGTGCTCGGCGCGATCCCCGGCATCACCACGATGGTCGGCCAGCCGATCGAGCACCGACTGAGTCATGTGCTGTCCGGCACGCCCGCCGCGATCACCATCAATGTCTATGGCGAAGAGCTCACCGAATTACGCCGCGTCGCCAGCGAAATCGAAACCGAGCTAGCAGCCTTGTCGGGCGCTCGGGATGTCAACGCCAATCGCGAAGTGATGATTGCCTCGCTACCCATTCGCTACCGCCACGCGGAGCTCGCCGCAGCGGGGCTGACGCCGGAGTCTGCGGCTGCGCAGGTGCGCGAGGCGATCTATGGCGAACGTGTCGACGTTGTCAACGAAGGCGTCCGCAAATACGACGTCGTCGTGCGGCTTGCCCCTGAACAGCGCGAGTCGTTTCAACAGGTCCGCGATCTGCTACTACGCGGTCGTGGCGGCGCAACCGTTCGGCTTAGCGATGTGGCGGATATCGGGCCCGAGCGATCGAGCAACCTGATCACGCGCGAGAACGCACAACGCAAGGCCGTGGTTTCGCTCAATGTGGCGGAGGATTCAAACCTAGGCGACCTGGTCGAGCAGGTGCGTCAGCGCGTCGATCCGATCGTTGCGCAGGCTGGGATGACCGTGTCCTATGGCGGGCAATTCGAGGCCCAGCAGTCTGCCTCACGGACCATCTTTGTCGCGGGGCTTGTGGTTGCGGTCGTGATGCTCTTGCTCTTGCAAATCTCGACCGGCTCGATGCGTGCCGCGGTCTTGGTCATGCTCAACATGCCGCTCGCACTCATCGGCGGAATCGTCGCGATCTATCTCACCGATGGCGGCGGGGCGATCGATAACACGCTCGCTCTGCTTGGCCTAGGCGGAACGTATATCCCGCCGGTGATCTCGATCGCCAGCATGGTTGGGTTCATCACTCTGTTCGGGATCGCTGTGCGCAACGGTATCCTCCTGATCAACCACTACAACCATCTGATGTACGTAGAGGGCGTTGCTCCCGCTGCGGCAATCGTGCAAGGCTCGATGGAGCGACTCGTACCAATCCTAATGACCGCGATCTCTGCGGCGCTGGGCTTGCTCCCACTTGCCATCGCTGTCGGTCAGCCGGGCAGTGAGCTCTTGGCCCCCCTCGCAATCGTCACACTCGGCGGACTGCTCAGTTCGACGTTCTTGAATCTCATCGTCGTACCCGCGGGCTACTCGCTCGTCTTTCGACATAAATCTCACTCCCGCTCAACCCATCACTAAGGAAACTGATATGACCAAGTTAATGAACCTATTGTTTGCACCCGCTCTCGCTAGCGCCCTGTTACTCGCTGGCTGCGGCAGTGGTGCGTCAGACCATGACCATGACCATGACCATGACCACGACGACCACGAAGCGCATTCGGAAGACGGCGGCTACGGCCACAGTCATGACAGCGCGAACGAGCACGGGCTGGGCGAGATCAAAATTGCTGACTCCGTTTTCGATGTCACCCTTGGCGGTGAGCCAAGCCCAAATGCGGCGATCCACATCGACCTCGAAATCAAGTCCGGGCCGACACCTGCCGCCATCCGTGTGTGGGTCGGCGATTTATCCGCTACCGGATCTGTGAAGGGTAAGGCCATCGGTGCGAATGGTGATTACCACGCCGACGTGACTTGCCCCGCCGAGTTGGCGCAGGACGCTGCGATATGGATCGAAGTGGAATCTGCAGACGGCACAAGGACCGCTGGTTCGCTCGCGATTGATCATGACCACAAATAGGAGTTCGCCTCGATACTTTTGTGGCAGCAGACTTCTAATCGTTTAGAACTGACGACTGCCTCGTGCCATCTTTGAAGATGAAGATCGCATGGATGGCGTTGTCTTTTGCCCATCGCATCCCGGTGACTGGTCCCATCACGTATAGCGCGGTGGCCAGTGCGTCGGCGGTCGTGCTACTTTTATGGATGACAGATACCGAAATCAATTCATTGACGACGGCTTTGCCTGTCGCAGGGTTGATGATGTGGTCGCCCTTGAAATAGGCCCCAGAGGTAGCGATCGAGTTGTCGCGTAATATCACGGTGGGTGCTTCGAGGTCGACTGCCGCTGACGGTAAATAGATCTGCACGCGCCAGGCGTTGCCGCTGGGTCCATCGCCGCGGGCCTTGACCTCGCCACCGATATCAACCAGGCAGACATCGATCTCGAAATCCCGTTCAAGAATCGCGACGACTCGATCCACGGCATATCCCTTTGCAATCCCTGACAAATCGATCTGACTACCATCGGGCCTTAAGCTAAATGAGCCGCTGGTTTGTGATTCAATCTGCTCCGCATATTTTAACAACCCGCTCAGCTCTGGCGATAGCGCAACGCGCTCGGGTGCTTCAGCTCGGTTGTAGCGCATTAATTCGGAGTCCGCTTTCCATGTTGAGGCCATCTGATCGATGCGATTGAGTTCTGCTTCGACCGCCTGCCTTACTGCCTGCACATCTGCCCCACGGCGATAGGTGATGCGGTAGTGCGTTGCAAAGATCTCACCATCAATACGCTCGTAGCTGCTGTCCTCGCCCCGGGTCATCCACCAACCCGCCAAGCCAACCCCCACGAGCAGCACGACTAACGCAGGCCATCGGTACCAAGCGTTCATATCGGCTTTCTGCGAGGCGCCAGGGTTATATTTCAAAACGCGGAAACAAGAAAATTTCTTATTTTAACTTAGGCTTAAAGGTAGTGATTTTCAGTTGAAATTCAATGGATATTTCGATCACGCGGTGGTGTCGGTCGCTAGGTTTGGTGAGGCAGACGCGCAGGCTTCGTAGGGTGGGTGCTTACTTGAAGTAGTACAGCGTTGTTTCGCTTCGCAGCAGGATGTGGTCGTTGATGGGTACGATCGTTGCGATCTGCCGTTCGGGCATCTCGTTGCTAGCGACCAGTTCTAGGCCGCTATCGGTTTGCTTGGCGACGAAGATGAAGCCATCTTCGCGTGCGAAGTAGAAGAGATCGCCTGCTTTGACCGGTGAGCTGTAGTACTTCGCTGCGGCGCGAGGCAGGACGAAGGGCTTGTCCCACATTGGCTCGCCATTGGTGATGTCGTAGCAATTGAACTGGCCCTTGTCGGTGAGGAGGTAGGCCTTACCATCAAAGGCGATAGGCGTGGGGACATCGGAGCCGATGCCGCGTCCGACATCGCTGCCGACGTGTGCGGATTCTGTGATATCACCTTGGCCGCCGAGCTTCACGAAGGCGACGAAGTCACCTCGGCCATAGGGCACGATCGCGTGGCCGTCAGTGATCGCGTGTGATGCGATGACGCGCCACATCGGCTTGTCTTCCGGGTTGAAACCGCCGCAGGTCCAAAGCAGCTTGCCTTCGAGGCTGTGCCCGGTGAGGTGGTCGGCGCCCCATGTTACGATCTGCTGCGTACCGTCGATCTCAGCAACGATCGGGGTCGTGTAGGCTTGGTCCGATTCTCGCTTGGTCTTGAAATTCCGAAGTGTTCGCCAAGCGACGTCGCCGGTCTTTTGATTCAGCGCCGCGAGATAGGACTCGCCCTCGTGCATAACCGCGACGACGATGTTGTCACCGGCGAGGACTGGGGAGGTGCCAAGGTCCCACCAGAGCGTGTCTTTGCCATATTTTTCTTGGAGGTTGGCTTTCCAGAGGATCTCGCCATCGAAGTTTAGCGCCGCGACGGTGCCGGACTTGTAGTAGACGAAGACGTGCTTGCCATCGGTGATGGGGGTGGGGTTCGAGCCGCTGGCGTTGCGGTGTTTGCCGGGGCGTTGCTCGCCTAGTTTTTTGCGCCACTTCTCGTTGCCATCGAGGTCATAGCACAAGATGCCGTCTTGGCCGTCGATGTCGCAGGTGATGAAGATGTGGTTGCCCCAGACGCAGGGGGTCGAGCTGCCCTTACCGGGCAGTTCGATTTTCCAGACCGCGTTCGTGGCCGGGTCGAGCGTCGTGGGGTAAGCACCTTCGCTTGCGACTTGGTTAAACGTCGGGCCGCGCCAGTTCGGCCAGTTGTCTGCTTGTGCGTGGCTCGCAAAAAATGCGGCGGCGATGAGTAGGCAGGCGTACGTCTTTCCCATGATCAAGTCCTCTTTATGAAAGCAAGTTTGATGTGCTCGTCCAAGTGCAGAGACTAGCATAGCGAGCCGATTCTTACGCTTTATTTGCACCACGGACCAAGCGGGTTTTTGCATGGCTCTGCAGGCGATGTCGATTGTTTTGAGTAATTTAAGCACCGTGACACTTAAGCGATAATGCCTTTGACCTTGCGCCCTTCGATATCGGTGAGGCGATAGCGGCGGCCTTGGAAACGGAATGTCAGTCGTTCGTGATCGATGCCCAGCAGGTCGAGCATGGTCGCGTGAAGATCGTGGATGTGGACCGCGTCGGGGTGAGTGTTGTGTTGATCGAGATCGGTCAACGGCACGCCGTCTTTGTCAACGATGTTGTAGCCGTACCTGTCAGTTTTACCGAAGACGGTGCCGGGCTTGGTGCCGCCGCCTGCCATGAACATCGTGAAGCTACGCGGGTGGTGGTCCCGGCCGTAGTTCGTGTTCGTCAACGCGCCCTGGCTATAAACCGTTCGACCAAACTCGCCGCCCCAGACGACAAGCGTCTCATCGAGCAGGCCCCGTCTGCGCAGGTCTTTAATGAGTGCGGCTTGTGGCTGGTCGATCTGCTTCGCTTGTCCACGGAGATCGCGGGGCAGGTTGCCGTGCTGGTCCCAGCCGCGGT
>JBGCDC010000107.1:0-4400 GCA_045105055.1 Phycisphaeraceae bacterium
AAGGCGAATCGGATATGGAATGGATGCTCCGCAACTGGTTGTGGTTCTCCTGGTTATCCGGCGGCATGATCGGCCAACTCGTCATCCACCAGATCGACACCATGCACTGGATCATGGGCGGGCCCTGCAAGTCGACCTACGGCTTTGGCGGACGTGAGGTCTACACTGAACCCGTCTATGGCAACATCTTCGACCACCTCACCGCGATGTACGAGTACCCCACCGGCGAGCAATTCCACGCGTACACCCGGCAAACGCCAGGCACCGACGGCAATATGAGCGGCACCTTCCTCGGCAGCAAGGGGCGACTCGCTAACTCGTCGAGCCGTAGCGTTCTAGCCAGCTACGACAACAAGGTCATCGAGATGTTCAAGCGAGAGGGCAACGCCTTCGTTCAAGAACACGCCGACTTCGTCACCTCTATCCGTGCAGGCGAGCCGCTTAACGAAGCGAAGAACGTCGCCGAGTCCACACTCATGGCCATCATGGGCACCGTCTCCGCGTGGACCGGCAAGAAGCTCCTCTTCGAAGACATGCTCAACTCAGACCTTGACCTGAGCCCCGCCAGCATGGCCGAGGCCCCGATTCCAGCCGTCCCCGTACCAGGCAAAGAGCTCAAGTACTGGGGCTAAGCAACCGCGCCCAATCAAAACAACTCCAATAGCCCCCGCCGCAAGGTGGGGGTTTTTTTATGCGCAAAAAGAAACCCCATCTTGCGATGAGGGCTATCGATGAAAGCTTATTTTGCTTGCTTCGTGCGTAAGGTGGGTGAAGGCTTTGCGTAACCCACCGCGAATCATCATTGATATTGGATCGGTGGGTTGCACAAACGATTCAGTTAAGCCAGCCCTGTCTCGCTGAGCCAACGCATCGCCATGAGCGCTGCGCCATTCGCGCTGACGTGGATGTCGTCGCCTGACCAGTGCTTGTTTGGCGTGCCCGCGGCGACCGCGTCATCAAACATGGACTGGAATGGAACCCACACCGCGCCGACCGAGTCGGATGCTTCTTTCGCTTTCGCCCGTCGCTCATCAAACTCCGGGAACCAGTCGGGCCGGGTCGTGCCGTCCGCCGCACGAACGACGAAGGGCTCACATATGACCAGTTGTACTTGCGGCAGCGCATCAAGCGTTCGGCCGAGCAATGCCTTGATCCCCTCGCCATAAGACTCGACCGTGCCTTTGTACTTTTTGCCGAAGGCGACGGTGTGCCAATAGTCGTTGACGCCGATCATGAGCGACAGCACATCGGGCTTCAGATCGATGCAATCCTTATCCCAACGCCCCTCGAGATCTGGCACTTTGTTGCCGGAGATGCCGCGGTTATAAACGTTGAGATTCTTATCTTTGTGTGCTGTCAGCAGGTGATAGGCGATTAGGCTCGCGTAGCCACGGCCGAGCGCGTCTTTATTGTTCGGCTCAAAGTTGTCTTTCTTTCGGCCCGCGTCGGTGATGGAATCCCCTTGCAGCAAAACCGTTGCGCCTTCTTGAAGGAAAATCTTCGGCGGCTCTTCGCAAACGACTGGCTCTGACGCCGCATCAGTTGAACCGGCCGTCTTGCAGCCCGCGATCGCCGCAGCACTCAAAGCAGTACCAGCAAGCATCGCACGTCGGGTCAGTTGTTGTTTCATCTTGATTCCTATCAGGAGTTTTGAAGCGTTAGTCAGATTTACCAATCGTTAAGTCGGTGGGAGCCGAGCCAACATCCCCCGCTGCGATCTTGTCAAAGCCGCTGCCCAGTTCGCCGATCGGATCGGGGGGTGCGATCTGCACGACTTTTTCGCCGAGCTTCGCTTCGCCGCGCTGGACCTTTTCTTGGAACTTCACGCACTCTTGCATGAGTCGATCGAGGATCTCGTCCTCGGTGACGTTGGCTACTTTTTCGCCTTGCACGTAGATGATGCCGCGTTGATTGCCTGCGAAAATCGCGACATCTGCGCCTTCTGCTTCGCCTGGGCCATTGACGATGCAGCCCATCACCGCGACCTTGATCGGCAGCGTGATCTCGTCGGCCAGTTTATCGCGCACCTCTTGAACAAGCGTGAACAGATCCACTTGGATCCGACCGCAGGTCGGGCAAGCGATCAGGTCCACACCCTTCCGCTCTCGGCACTCGAGCACATAAAGCATCTCCAACGCATCTTCGACTTCGTACACCGGGTCACTCGCGTAGCTGATGCGCACCGTGTCGCCGATGCCCGAGGCGAGCAGGTGACCCATCGGCACGCACGAGCGGATCATCGCCGTCTCGCGCGGCCCGGCGTGGGTCACGCCTAGATGTAGCGGGTGGTCGAATCGTTTGCTGACTTCGGTATACGCCGCGATGACAAGCGACGGGTCGGGCGACTTCGCGCTGATAGCGATGTCGTAAAAATCGTTTTCGTAAAAGATATCGAGGTATTCCTCGAGCTTGGTGATCATGATCGCGAGGAAGTGGCCGTGCTTGTTGTCGGAGAACACGCCGCCGAGTTCTTTCATGCGCTTTTGCTTGTCTTTACGTTCAACGATCGAGCCCTCGTTGACGCCGATGCGGATGGGGATGCCCTTGCCACCGTTCGCGCCTTTGCATGCAGCGATAACTTCTTCGACTTGTTTGCGGTCGTTGATGTTGCCGGGGTTCAAGCGGATTTTATGAACACCTGCTTCGACGGCTTCGAGCGCTCGGCCGAAGTGGAAGTGGACATCCGCAACGATCGGCACACGTACCTGCGGGAGGATCTCTTTGAGTGCTGTCGTATCGTTCTTGCCCGGTACGGCAACACGGACAACATCCGCACCCGCCGCGGCGAGCCGGTTGATCTCCGCGACGCAGGTATCGATCTCGTGCGTATAGCCCGTCGTCATGGATTGGACGGAGACAGGCGCGGGGGTTGTGCCGTCCTTACCGCCGCCGATCTTGACGTAGCCGATGCGGTCGTCGCCGAGAGTGATCTGTCGTGTAGGCCTTCGCTGAATCATCGCCGGATTATAGTTGGTTGGCGAGGATAAAATAAAACGCCGCCTCGAAAGAACTCAAGGCGGCGCAGGAGGAGAAAAGCAACGTTAAGCAATTGACTTAGTCACCGATTTGGATGACCGTGCCATCCGCTGTAATTAGTACGGCACCGGTAGTCGTCGGGATCGAGCTTCGATCGTTGTGAACACGGATTTTCATGTCTGCCTTGGGCTGAACGTCCGCGTTTTGTTCACGCAGAATCAGTGAATAGCCGGGAACGGGATTAACCGTGCGAGCCAGTGAACGCGTGTTGATTGGCCTGTCGTTTCGGAACTGGGAAACAGAAGTTCGCAGCGTGCGTTGTGAATACGACCAAGGGCGATTCTCGGGGCGCGAGATACCGAAGTGATCGTCGTATCCCGAGAAACGCTGGTGCGATGCGCCGTCGCCATACACACTGCTGTAAGGGCGAAAGCCTCGGCGGGCGTCGATCAGCCGGGTCGATGTTGTGCTGAAACGGTCTGATGTCAGAGGCGACCGCTTCACCGCGTATGGGTCGGGGATCGTCCGCTGGATCAAAACCGGTTGGCTATGGCCAGCGCAGGTTTTGCACGCCATAGCAACGGGCGATAATGTCAATAGCAACGCCAAGGCGAGGGCGGTGCAGACTTGTGAGCTTTTTAAGTGGATCTTCATAGCGGGGCTCCGTTCAAAACTAGCAACCGGCCACATGTCATATTATGGAACGTCCGATGAATAAGGCAAGGCCTTTGTGCCTGATTGTGACACTGGGTAACCAAAAAAAAACGGCTTGTACACCGTATCACGCACGAAAGACGACTGATGACCACCAGCACCGCCCTTTACCCGCTTGCCTTCGAGCCGATCTACAAAGAAAAAGTTTGGGGCGGTCGCTCGTTCGAGACGCTCGGCCGAACCCTGCCCGGCGAAGTTAACAGCGCGATCGGCGAGTCGTGGGAGATCGCGGATCTCGCCACCACCAGCGCATCAGGCGGCGGCGGTAACGCCGAGTACTCCGCTATCGCCAACGGCCCGCTCAAAGGCCAATCGATCCGACAACTCATGCAACAGTTCGGCGACGCGCTCCTTGGCGAAGGTATCACGCCAGCGGACGACGGCGGCTTTCCACTACTTATCAAGTTCCTTGACGCGAAAGAAAACCTCTCGGTGCAGGTCCACCCTTCACCTCAGTACGCTGCAGATCACGACGATGCGTTTTTGAAGAGCGAAGCATGGACCATCATCCATGCCGAGCCCGGTGCAGTGATCTACAAAGGCCTAGCCCCTGGCACGACACCCGAGCAACTCCGCGCCGCGATCCAAGCGAACACCGACGCCGCTGTCGTCCCTCTACTTAACGCGATCCCCGCGAAGCAAGGCGACTGCCACTACCTGCCAAGTGGGACGCTGCATGCGCTAGGTGCGGGCGTTCTCGTCGCCGAGGT
>JBGCDC010000108.1:0-7032 GCA_045105055.1 Phycisphaeraceae bacterium
ATCCCGACGAGACGCGCAACCGACTGGCCTGGCTCGACCTGCGAGCCGAGGTTGGCTAATCGACTCATGATCTGCGCATCGAACGGTGCGATAACGCGGGTGCGTTTTTTATCCAGCGTTGCCTGATCCAGCAGCGACTGAGCCGAGGCTATGCGTGCCTTGATGGAGTCGATCTGAGGTTCGCGCAAAACCAGCGCACGATTGGCGGGGGTAATCTCTTGGCCCAGCGCAGCGAGTTCTTTTCGAGCGACCGATTGCCGCCCTTCTTCAATGGCTAGTTCGGCCTGTGCCTGCTTCAACTCACTCTCGCGCAGCTTGACGATGTTGGAAAAATCTGCCGGGTCGATCTCAAAAAGCGGCTGGCCTTGCTCCACAATGCCGCCGGGCACGAACCTCGGATTGACCTTGATGATCTCGCCGCCGACGAGCGGGCTTAGCCGGATCTCGCGGGATGGCTGGACGTTGCCGAGCACGACCAACTCGGGCTCGTAGGTGCCCCGCTGCACCACAAGCGTATCCACGAGCGCGGCCGACTTCCGTGTCGCGCCCTCAATCTGTGCGGTAGGCTCGCTGCTATAAATCCAGAACAACGCCGCAGCCGCAAACCCAACGAGCAGGAGACACACGAACAGCGAGACCACATAGTGCAGCACAAGCCATTTGAAAGATGGTTTCTCACGATCACTCAACGATTCGCTCCTCATCTTTCGGCTCAACGCTTTCTTGTTCCAAAGGGGTCTCAAATCCACCGGCCAAGGCTCGATACAAAGCAATACGAAACGCGATCAGGTCCAGCCTCGCCGAGACCACATCCCGCTCGAGCTGCTGCTTGTCCTGCAAAGCCGTCAGCACCGCGAGGTAATCGCCGACACCATTTAGAAACTGCGTCCGCAATTGCTCCACCGCGTTGTCAGCCAAACGCAGCTGCTCGTTTAAGCTTGCAAGCCGCTGAGCCTGTCGTGACTCTTGCACCAACGCGTCTTCGACCTCGCCAAACGCATTGAGCACCACCTGCCCATACTCGGCGATACGTTGTTGAATGACCGCTTCATTGCGCTGCACTTCCGCGCGACGCTCACCGCCATCCAGAAGCGGCGCGACGGCCTGTCCAGCGATCGAAAAGAGCCAATCTTCAAAGAGATCACTAGGACGCTCCGCAATCGTTTCCAAGGAAGCCGACAGATTCAATCGCGGATATTGATCACTGACCGCGGCCGCAAGATCCTCATCCGCTGCTTGCAGCCTTAGGTACGCCGCAAGCACATCGGGCCTGCGTTGCAAGAGTGTGGCAGGCAAGCTCGTCTTTGGCGACGCGGGCAGATCGGGTAGCAACACCTCTGCAAACGACCCCGCCGACTGCGGTGGCTTGCCGTCGAGGATCGCTAGCTGATGCTCAAGGACCTCGCGCTGAGCATGCAAGACGATCGCCTGTTCGCGCGTTGCTTCGACGAGTTGCTGCTGCCGAACGACATCGACGCTACGGATCAAGCCCACGTTGAAACGCTCTCTAAGCAACTCAAGAAACGTCTGATTGACGTCGAGTTGCGACTGAACCAATGCGAGTTGCTGTCGGACCTCCGCCAGTTGGTACCACGTCAGCGTGACCGATGAGGAGAGGCTGATCGCTGCTGCCTTGTAGTCGGCTTCGGTCGCCTGCGCACGCAAGGCCTCGGCCTCCACCAGCGAATCGATCCGCCCCCATAAATCCACTTCATACGATGCGGCCAGCCCGAGCCGAATCTCCGTCCGATCGTCTCCGCTCGTCAGCGACTCGTCCCTGCCCACCCCGCCGGTCCCATCGAGTTCGGGGAAGCGATCCGACGCGGTGCGGCGAGCCAACGCACGGGCCGCGGCGAGTCGCTGCCATGCCGCCGCGAGATCGAAGTTATTCGCCAGTGCCGAGTCGACACGCTGATTCAACGCATCATCGTCAAAGGCGATCCACCAGCGCTCCGCGAACTCGACCCCATCGCCTCCACTAAACGCAGCCGCATCCGTCAAAGGCAGGTCGGATCGAGATTCCGGCGTGTAACAGCCCATCATTGAAATACAGCAAATCGCTGCGATCAAAGACGCTTGAAGGGAAATCGACTTAAAACAAAGGCTTGCCATCTGGTAGAAGATCATAGGCCATCCACGCCGAAGGCTACGAAGGTTCGTGTTGATTCTTATTCATCAAAGCTGACCCACGGGCTCAGCGCCGCAGCGGTCTTATCGCCGATCATCGGGACGGTCGTGAGGTCGCTGGGCGTGTTGAATTTACCTTCAGCTTGCCGTGTGGTGATGACGCGCTGCGCGATGCCTGGACCAACGCGCGGCAGGAGGCAAAGCGTGTCGGCGTCGGCTCGGTTGACGTTAATGCGATAAGTGACCGGAGCCGTTGCTGCGACATCAGCCTGATTTACAGAGCGCGTCCCCATTTGCTCAAAACAGAGCAACAGCATGACGCAGGCAAACACGAACAACGCGATGGATCGGCCGCGATCTGTCAACGATTTTGCCTCTACCAAGATTGATCTAAGGAACGCTTACAAGCCCGCGCCAAGGTCCGCCGATGGCGCATCCTTGCCGATGTTGTGCAGGCCTTGACGGAAGCCGACCAGTCGGCGAAACGACGACTTAAGACGGATCTCTTCATCCAGCAAGCCCGACAACGGCAGCTCGATGTTCGGATAGTCGATCAGGTCCTGCCAAGCGATCGCTTCGACAAAGGGCTTGCTAATCGCGATCTGAAAGACCGCTTCAAGCCAACGGCTCTGCACCGCTTCGGACCAAGGCCGACGCCAATACCCACTCTGATCATCCACCGGCTCATCCGAGTCCGGCTTCGCGATCATCATCTCCGTCACCATCTGGCTCGGCGTCGATACCGTTAGGTACAAAGGCTTTCCAGTATGTGCGAACTGATCCAGCAACGCACTAATCTGCATCAGATCGCGCGTGTGTTGGCCTTGCACCGCTTGGCCCATTTGCAATCGCAAACCAAACGCATCGAAACCAATCGCCGACTGCACGACCAAGTCCGCGTACATCATCGGCGGGATCGATCGCGGATTGTTCGCGTAATACTCGCCAAAAAGATCACGCAGCTCGACCATGACTTTCGCACCCGGCTGGATCTTCTTGACCAGCATCGTGCACATCCGCGTCAAGTCCATGAGCTGTTCAAACGTGAACGTGAAGTGGCTGTTCACATGCAAGCCCGAGACGATGTTCCACATCTGCACGATGTTTTTGTATCGGGTCACGACGCGCTCGACTTGCTCGTAGATCAGGTCGCGGACCGTGTCATAGTCGTGCTCCCAGATGTACAGCCAGTCCGGCAAGCACGTTGGCTCAAACGATACGACGGGCCCAGCGATGACGGGCATGCGCGATCGGCCGGCCCACTGTGCCCAGTCGTCCATGCGATCCCAGACGTAGCCGTTCTCTTCCGGTGCAACAGTTTTCCATGGCACGGGTAGTTGCACGAAGTCGAAGTGATTTTTTAAGCCGGTCTTAAGCCGATCGTCGTTGTGCTCAATGGTGATGCCACAGCCGATCGGGGCCTTGGGCAAAGCACCGGCCGACTTGCGTTTGTTGAGCAGCAGCTCCGAGTGTGCGAGCGCGAGTTCTTCGCTGCCATCGACCGCCGCGATGAGCGCCTGCTGCGCGATGCGTGCTGCCTCAGCGGGCTCGTCGTGTTGCAGGCAAAGCGCCTTGATGAAAAAGTCTCGCGCGACACTCGCTCGGCGGGTGACCGGGTGATCATCCGCCAGCTCGAACATGCCCCACTCTTCAAGCTTGGTGTAGAGCAGCATCAGACGATGCCGGGCCAGCTCGACGTTAAGGATGTAAGGAGTGTCGGCTTCAGGAAGTAGACAAGTCTGCAGTGTGAGCTCGCCGATATCACCGGCCTGATGCTGGATCGCGAAGCCTGCGGCCCCGGTCTCGCGTTTCTGTATAAGGATGGAGCCCTTCTCGGCGCGGATTTCAGACCGGATCGCGTTGCCATCGGCACCCACGAGGTAGGCATTACGGACCGGCCAGTCCTTCGCGGGACGATCACCATCGAAAACAAGGAACGTGAACATGGGCTAAGCCGTGGCCGCAAAGCGGGGATCAAGGGATCAATCGTATGGTTCGAGTTTAAGGTTTTTACGCTCCTCATGGGCGAAGAATCAGCCAGCGGGCCACGATCACCCCTCGAATCCAAGCCTCAGAGCTCTGCCTAGCAACCGGATCGGGCCCGGCGGGCGCTAAAACATGCCGAGTAACCGGCTTACAATCCTTGACGCAAGGGCCCTGTCAAAGTAGATTGCACCGTCTAGAAACCCCGTTCGCCTCCGCTGGAGTTGCCCCTATGAGATTGTCGCTGCGTGCCCTGCTAGCCCCTTCGCTGGCCCTTTCGCTCTGTCTTAGTAGCCCTTCCGTCTCCGCTCAAGCGGATGTGAACGCTAAAAACTGGCAGATGTTCGCCCACTTCGTGAACGTAGCTCGACCCGAGCAAGCCAAGTCCTTTGGCGACCAGCTCCTCGAACTCGATAACGCCGCGTTCCTCAAGGCGATCGAAGACAACCGCTTCTACCCGGTCAATAAGGTCGGCGAGCTGGGCATCCCAGAGTCCCTCGAAGGCACCTGGAAAGCCATCGAAGACAAATACCAAGCCGCACTGATCGAACGGTCACGAGATGCCGCGCAGATCCGGGCCGACATCCAAGCCCTCGCTGGAACAGATGGCGGCACACGCCAAGAGTTCCGCGCCATCCAACGCCTCAAGGCCACCGGCCAGTTCGCGGCGCCGTACTTCCTTGAAGTCCTGCAAGACGCCTCGCAGAAACGACTCCACGCCCGTGCGATCAACGCCATGATCGAAGTCGGCAACGAGCTGACCTATCCGCTCGCTGTCGCCCTGCCCAACCTCGACCCGGTGACCCAAGAGTACGTCGCCCGCGTCCTCGGCGACATCGGCTACCCCGAAGCACTGCCCTACCTCAAGCTCGTCACCTCCAGCGACGCTGGCTCGAGCGTGAAGGCCGCATGCCTCGCAGCCTTCAGCCAGATCGCTGACAGCTCCGGCGTCGACGCCACCGGCTCCGCAGAAGAACTCTTCGTCAAAATCGGACAAGTCAAATACAACGTCGGCACGCAAAACGGCGAAATCCTCGGCATGGACCTCGCCAACCAAACCGGCATCGTCTGGAACTTCCGTAGCGATGGCGGGCTCATCCCCGTCGCCGTCCCCCAGCGTGTCTATGCCGACTCGCTCGCCATGCAGAATGCTGGATCCGCACTCGCGATCGATCCCGAAATGACCGAAGCGGTCACGCTGCACCTCACCGCCAACCTGCGTCGTGAAAACCGCATGGCCGGCGAAGCCGACCCGGGCTATCAACTGCCCAACCCCGCGACGTTCTATCTGCTCGTCGCTGGTGCCCCGCAGCAAAAAGCCGTCCTCGAACGCGGCCTAGGCGACAACGACCCCGCCCTCGCACTCGACGGCATCGAAGCCATGGCCAATACCGTGGGCAACAACGTCCTACTCGGCAGCGAAGACTCGCGTGCACCCGTGCTCGACGCACTGTTCTTCTCTGACCGACGCGTCCGCTACACCGCGGCACTCACTCTCGCCAGCGCCGCACCCGCCGAGGCGTACTCCGGCTCGACGAGCGTCGTTCCCGTGCTAGGCCAAGCCGTGCGTCAGTCCGACACCCTTAACGCGATGGTCGTCGCCCCCGGCGGCGCCGACGCAGTCAACGCCGCGATGGAAAATGTCGACTTCGCCTCCGTCGGCGACATCAACCTCGACCGTGCCGCGACTAAAGCCGCAGCCTCAATGCCCGGCGTAGACCTGATCGTCTACACCGGCGACTTCGGCAACTTCGAAGCGCTTTATGCCTCCGCGAAGGCCGACGGCACGCTGAGCATCGCACCGATCCTCGCACTTGTGGATACCGGCGTCGCCGCATCCATTAAGCAAAACTACCCCGGCGTCCAGACCGCAGCCCCGCTCGCTGAAGGCGACGAAGAACTGGACCGCCTAGAGAAACTCGCCAACGACACCATCGCGACCTACGGCGGTGAGCCGATCACCGAAGAAGAAGCCGAAGGCTACGCCACCGCGGCTCTCGCCCTGCTCGACACCATCGCCGGCCACGAATCGATTTATAACGCCGCGGACGCGGAGCCCATCCTGATCGAAGCCCTCGACGACGACCGCTCAGCCGTCGCCATCGGTGCCGGCGGCGTCCTCGCACAAATCGACTCCGCTACCGCTCAGCAAGGCCTTGCCGCCGCAGGCCTAAGCCGAGTCGGCGATGTGCAAATCGCCATGCTCAACGCCCTAGCCGAGTCCGCCAAGGCTTACGGCAACAAGCTGGACCGCGAAGCCACTGATGCCCTGATCGCACTGGTCAAATCCAGCACAGGCGAAACCGCCCTCTCCGCCGCCCGAGCACTCGGTGCCCTCACCGAACGCCCAACGTCGGATACCACCGGCTTCATCCTCGGCAACTAAGTAGCCGCTCACGGCTTAGCACTCAAAACACACAAGGCCTTGCATCCCATCGATGCAAGGCCTTTTTCTTTCATCACGCCACTACAAGTATGCTTGTTCTTATGAAGCGACATCGAGACCATCATGGCTTCAACCGCGTCCGCGCCGCAGGCAAAATCGCTCCGCTTTTATCGTGGCGACATCTGCGCGAGTTGCCCTGGTTGTTTCGCATCTGTTTCCTGCTAATCGGCATCGCGGTGGTCCTGCTCGTCTTGGCACTCATGATCCTTCCGCTAGCGATGATCATGCTGTCAGAGCCGAGATGACAAAACGCGTAGGCCGTAGGCCGGGCTTCAGCCCGGAAGCAACGCTTAACAACCGAAGCAACACCGACCTAAACACTGCGATGTGACACACAACGTGTAGATCACACGCCTTCTTTGATAGCCAGGGGAATACCCCCTCGCGCACAATCGGCGCGCTCAAGCCTATGCAGCGTCGGCCCAAGATTCACGGCTGGCCCGGCTGCTTACCGGCCGAGCAAAACGTGCAAGACT
>JBGCDC010000109.1:0-3996 GCA_045105055.1 Phycisphaeraceae bacterium
GAACACACGTTCGATTTAACTTGAAGGAGACTCTTAATGAAAACTACACTCGCAACACTCGCCGCTACCGCGATGATTTCAAGTAGTGCCCATGCCTTTACCATTCTCCCAACCGAGGGTTTTGAAACCCTCAATGATCTCGGACCTTGGTCACAGACTGCTGGTAGCGTCTTCTACTACAACTTCACCGGCGCGATTGACCAACCAAGCGGCAAAGCTGGCATCAACTTTGCGTCTGCTGGCGACGGCGCGGTCGATCTACGCAAGAGTGGTGGCACGATTACCACCACCTCGGCCCTCACGCTGGACACTAACGAAAACCCGGACCTGACGATCGACCTTGATTACGTCTACCTCAATGGCTCAACAACACGACGAACCTGGGGCGAAATCTCGCTGGACGGCGGTACGAATTGGATGGGGCTGTTTCTGATGCAGACCGGCAGCGGCGTAACGAACGAAAACTCCTTTAACGCCACGGTCACCATCACCGAAGGCGTCTCGGGCGTTTCCCTCGGCGGCACATCGAAAACCTACAACGGCGGCCAACCGCTCTACGATGGTTCGACATTTACCGACAACACCCTCATCCGCTTCCGTAACGGCGGCAGCGCTGGTGCCGACCTCCGAATTTTCTTGGACAATATCGCTATCACCTCAACCGACGGCGTCCCCGAGCCCGGCTCCCTTGCCCTGCTCGGCCTCGGTGGCTTGATGATGATAAAGCGTCGGCGACGCGCCTGATCCGCATCGAACTCAACAACACGATTTCTCCTTCAACGGCCCCGGATTTATTCGGGGCTGTTTTTTCATCCGATCGCGCAGGCTTCCGAAAATCGATCATAAACAACGACACCAGTCCATCGACTGCGCACAGTAACAGGACATCGGGTGCGGCGAAGGCCTATACCGATGAATAGACGGATCATCAAAACCATTAGGCGGCGCGCGTAGGCGGCGGCTTATTCCGCTTCGACGGTGGCTGGCACTTCAGAACGCTTGACGTCTTTGGCTTGTAGGCCCTTGTCGCCTTCGGTCAATTCGTACTCGACCGCTTCGCCGTCTTTGAGCGAGCGGAATCCGTCGCCTGTGATTTGGCTGAAGTGGACGAAGACGTCCTGTTGCTCAGGGCCGACGATGAAGCCGTAGCCCTTCTTGGGATCAAACCATTTGACTTCGCCTTGAATAGACATAAGAAGAACTCCTGAGAAGACGCTCGACATACTGCCGAGCCGTAAAAAAATGAGTCGGTTGGAGCCGACCAAAGAAAATGACACAAACCCTTGTGTTGAATCGTGCCTGATGTGCTTGAAAAGCGGAGCATACGCCGCCAACAGATATTGCCTAAGAGATGAACCAACAACCCCCAGCATCACGACGCACAACCCGGGGCAGCGTCGTATCGCCCCACAGCTCAGCTTTCAAACGCCAAAACGTTCACTGCCGAGTGAGCAATGATAACCCCAAACCTTGTTCGCGCCTACACAAACATCCACAGAAAACAATAAATTTATTGTGATAACAAGCTTAAAACATCATTTTATGCCCCAAAAGTCTAACCATGCAAGACCAAACCTCATCATCCTACGCCATAACGGTCTCAAAAATCATATTTTCAAAAATGCCAACTCGTTCATTTGACTTGACTCCTAACAGCACTAACATTTTAAATAGACAATATTTCTCTCATTTTATTGATCGCAATACCTCGAAAGGATTTTGGTATGGATTACGAACCACTCGACATTAAAGACAGCAAAGAATCGACAGAGGGCGGCCCACCGGGCTGGTTAGCCTTCTCCGTGATCGTGGGATGCGTCGCTGTCATGGCGGTGGTTGCTGTGGCCTTTGGCCTTGCAACATGACCGGCCAGCCAAACCTAATTAACGAAGAAGCCCGCACACCAGCGGGCTTTTTCATTCTTATCGAAGGCGCACGGCTTTAATCATTCACGAAGAGCAGGTCGTCGCCGCCGTCACCCTTCTTATGGCAGGAGATGCACGAGCTGGTCCACGACGAGTTCAGCTTGCCCGCGTTGGTGATGCGCGCCTCGGTGTCAGCGATCGCCCAGTACCAGTCTTTATTTTCAGGGTCGTAGCCATCAACCTTCTTCATGACGGTTAGGCCGATGATTTTTTTGTCTTCATCAAACTGTTCTTTAACGAAGATCGATCCGTTAGGCGGGTTATCGATATCGCTCATGCCCGCTGCGTTGACGTAGTACTTTACATACGCGGGCAGCGGGTGAACACTCTCGGTGTAGCCCTCGACCCAGTCGGGTGTCTGCCAGCTTTGGTAATTCGCGATCTCTTGTTCGAGGGTCTGCGCCTCGACCTTGTCTTGGCCGGTGGGCTTACCGAAGTAGGTGCAGCCGACGAGGGTGATCGCAGCTGTCGCAAAGACTAAGCCTCTGATTCGCGTGTGCCATGACGTCATATTGGACTCCAGTGTTTAGCGTACGGGCTTGCCCGTCGGCGTTGGTTGAATCTGTAAAAAATGTACGAGGACAAGCCCGCACGATAAACATACTAACTCTGCTGGCGTAATAAATATTTCGTTGGACACTCACTAAAAAACCGCGACGCTTGCACGCCGCGGTTTTCTTGATTCAGTTTTTCGAACGAGATCAGCTGTCGGTGCTCTCGGGCTTAGCGTCGCCGCCTTCGGCCATACCTTCAAAGCCGCCGCCTGAGGGGCTGTCGCCGTCGGCCTTAGGCTTATCCTCTTTCGGGCCACGGTTGTCGCCGCCACGCCCACCGCGACCGCCGCGGCTGCCGCCGTCACGACCACCGCGTCCACCACGGTCACCGCCGCCGCCTTCGCCGCGCTCACGGTTGGCGAATGGGTCTTCGATGTTTTCTTCCTTGTATGCAAGCTTACGGCTGAGCTTCACGCGACCCGTGTCATCAACAAGGATGACCTTGACGCGGACCTCTTCACCGACCGTGAGGATGTCGGTGACCTTGTCGACGAAGCCCTCGGTGAGTTCCGAGATGTGGCATAGGCCGTCTTGACCAGGGATGACTTCGATGAAGGCACCGAAGTCTTTAATCGAGGTAACCTTGCCGGTGTAGATACGGTTGGCTTGAACCTCGGCACCGATTTGCTCGACCATTTCGAGAGCCTTCTCTGCCTTGCCGCCGCCGACGGCAGAGACGAAGATCGTGCCGTCTTCTTCGATCTCGATCTTCGCGCCGGTTTGTTCTTCCAGTGCACGGATCTGCTTGCCGCCAGGACCGATCAACTTGCCGATCTTGTCGGGGTTGATCTTGGTGGTGAGCATGCGTGGTGCGTGGACGGACAATTCTTTGCGAGGCTCAGGAATCGCCTTCTCGATGATCTCAATGATCTCGATGCGGTTCTTCTTGGCGAGCTCGAAGGACTTGGCGATTTGCTCAAGCGTCAGGCCGCGAATCTTCATATCGATCTGAACCGCGGTGATGCCTTCGCGGGTACCACAGACCTTAAAGTCCATGTCGCCGTAGTGGTCTTCTTCACCTTGGATGTCGGTGAGGTAGACGTCTTCTTGTCCGGGTTCGTCGGCTTGGATCATGCCGATGGAGATACCCGCGACCGGTGCGATGATCGGGACGCCGGCGTCCATGAGTGCGAGGGTGCCGCCGGTGGCCGAGGCCATGGACGACGAGCCGTTGGACTCCATAATGTCGGAGACGAGTCGCACGGTGTAAGGGAAGTCTTCGACGGCTGGGAGGACGGGAAGCAGTGCTTTTTCAGCAAGCTTGCCGTGGCCGATTTCGCGTCGACCTGGGCCGGTGATGCGCTTCGCTTCGCCAACCGAGAACGGCGGGAAGTTGTAGTGCAGGTAGAACTTCTCGGAGTATTCCGCACCCAAGCCGTCGACGATTTGCTCGTCTTTGCCGGTGCCGAGGACCGCGGTCACGATGGACTGCGTTTCGCCACGGGTGAACAGGCCAGAGCCGTGCACGCGGGGGAGGATGCCGACTTCGCATTCGATGTGGCGGAGTTCGTCAGCAG
>JBGCDC010000110.1:0-2015 GCA_045105055.1 Phycisphaeraceae bacterium
GACATCTTTATTAATGAGACCAAGGTTGATGGCGATCGGCTCATTGATCACATCAAGCGGAATAAGATCAGCGTGGACGCGCTGCTTGAACAACTCGAACAGCATCGCTTTGCGCCGCTTGCATCAGACGCGTTGAACCCGCTACAGATGCGGAGCTTGATGACTGAGCTGCTCGCCGAGCATCACTATGCCGGTTACATCAAGCGCCAAGAGCGCGAGGTGAAGCGGATGACGGATCAGGAAGCCAACCCGCTGCCAACCGACCTCGATTATGCAGAGGTCAAAGGCCTGCGTAGCGAAGCGCAACTCGTGCTCAATCAGTTCAAGCCTGCGACGCTGGGACAGGCCGGTCGGCTTGAAGGTGTCAATCCTGCCGACCTCATGGTCATCAGTGTGTACCTGAATAAGCGGGCGCAAACCGTCTAACCAGCTTGCGAAGCGCAGCGTTCCGGGTTCTACTGCACGTATGCCAGACGAAATCAACAACACCGGCTGCCTCGTGGTCATCTTCGGCGCTTCAGGCGACCTGACCAAACGCAAGCTTGTTCCCGCGCTGTATCACCTTTGGGACAACGGGATGCTGCCTAAGAACATCGCGATCATGGGTGTGAGTCGGACGAAATATTCCGACGAAGATTGGCGTGAGGAGTTACACAGCTTCGCACCTGATAGCTACGACGCGGACAAGTGGGCCGACTTCAAAGAGCGCATTCACTACCAAGCCAGCGACGCGACCAAAGGCGAGGCATGGGGCGACATTAAGGAGCGCATGTGTGCGCTTGATACGCAGCACGAACTAGGCGGCAACGTCTTGTTTTATCTCTCTGTTTCGCCTCAGTTCTTCGAGCCGATCATCAGCAACATCGGCAGCGCAGAAGTCGTGGTCGAGGGTCGCAAATTTTGCTCCATTGACGGCAACAAATCGTGGCAACGTATCGTCGTCGAAAAGCCCTTCGGCTCAGACCCCGACTCAGCGGCCAAGCTCAACCGCACACTCGCTGGCGTCTTTGACGAGGACGCGATTTATCGCATCGACCACTACCTCGGTAAAGAACTCGTGCAGAACATGCTCGTGCTGCGTTTTGCCAACGCGATTTTCGAGCCGCTATGGAACCAGCGCTACGTCGATCATATTCAGATCACCGCGAGCGAGACCGTCGGCGTCGAACAACGCGGCAGCTACTACGACAGCCCGGCCGGTGGCGCGATGCGTGACATGGTGCAGAGCCACCTCTTGCAAGTGCTCTCGGTCGTCGCGATGGAGCCGCCCGTCAGCATGGAGGCCGCGGACATCCGTACTGAGAAGATCAAAGTCTTCAAAGCACTCCGTATCCCCAAAACCGAAGACATCCCCAAGATCGCGGTGCGTGGGCAGTACGGCACCGGCGCCGTCAACGGCGACCCAATGACCGGCTTCCGTGATACCGAGGGCGTCGACCCGCATAGCCAGACTGACACCTTCGCCGCCATGCAGTTCCACGTTGACACCTGGCGGTGGGGCGGCGTGCCGTTCTACTTACGCTCGGGCAAGGCCATGGCCGCGAAGAAGACCGAGATCGTGATCTACTTCAAGCCGACGCCGCACTGCCTGTTCCGCGATCAAGCACGCCAAGCCAAGCCGAACCAGATCGTTATCAATGTCCAGCCGGACGAAGGCATCCGGATGCGGTTCGAGGGCAAGGTGCCCGGCTCAGGCCTAAAGATGAAAGAAGTCGTCATGGACTTCGACTACGTCGAACAGTGGAAGACCGAGCCGCCGGACGGCTACGCGACGCTTCTACACGATGCGATCCGCGGCGACCAGACCTTGTTTAAACATCGCGACGAGATCCAGTCCGCATGGGACGCGGTGCAGCCCGTGCTCGACTACTGGGCCGACCATCCACAGGACGATCTGCCCAACTACTCGGCAGGGACCTGGGGCCCATCGGCCTCAGATCTGATGATGCAGCGCGATGGACGGTACTGGCGAAATGGGTGAGTCTGTCCTCCGCAAACCACACATGCGAGTCCGC
>JBGCDC010000111.1:0-6843 GCA_045105055.1 Phycisphaeraceae bacterium
CTGGTGCGTTGATAGGCCTGGCTCATCACAATGCGTTTAATCATCGCCTTGTTAGACCACGCGTCTTCTTCAACGAATGTAACGGCAAGGTGGTCGAGCAATTCTGGGTGGGTCGCGGGTAGGCCAAGGACGCCGAAGTTATCGACGGTAGCCACAATGCCTCGACCAAACAGGTGGTGCCAAAGCCGGTTGACCTGCACCCGCGCGGTGAGTGGATTGGTCTTGGCTGTCATCGCATCGGCCAATAATTCGCGACCACTGCCGGTCTTGGATGGCGGGATTTCTTCGCCACCGAGCGCGGTGAGGTATCGGCGTGGCAGGTCTTCACCGATGGATTTCCAGCCGCCACGGATGTGTAGGTAGCTGTCTTCCGGGCTGCCATCCGTGATCGCAAGGACACGCTCGGGCTTAGGCGTCTTTGCGGCGGCCTGATGAAAAGCCTTCGTGAACTGCGCGAAGACAGCGTCTTGCCCAGGCGCAACAGAGTCAAGCACAGCGGGTGTCTTCGGGTTGGGCGGTGCGCCCTTCTCGCCGAAACGCACCTCATCGATGATCAGGTGTGCGTTGGGATCATCGTCGATGATTTCTAGGTGTGCGCGGTGCAGGCCGTTGCCGTGATAGAAATCCCGTTTGGGCGAAAGAACAATCCACTGCCACTGGCCCTTGGTGTCGACCTTGGTTTCTAGCCCCTCAAAGAGCAGCGCCTTGAGGAGGTGGACGGTGTAGCTATCGACAATGATGCGGACATGGCCCTTGCCTTTAACGCGGAGGAAGACCTTGCGTTCTTGGAAGTCGTACTCTGGGCTGCGAAGCGTGCCCATGGCTTGATCGCCGAGCATGCCGCTGTGCGCGACGCCGGGAAGCACGGGCGATGCCTTGCCGCTTTGCGGGTCCCATTGGCCTTGGGTGGTTGGCTGGTTGCCCCACGCCCAGCCGGTCGCACGCCAGCCATTAAACGAGCCTTCGTTGAAGTTCTCGAACAGCCGTGTGTCGTTGTGCTCGATCATCGTCGGCTTCACATCGGCGGGCTTGCGTGCGGCAAATGCGGCTTGGCCCTTTGCGATCGCTTCACGAACGCTTTGCATCGCCGCATCAATCTTGCCCTCGGGATCAAGGTATGCCTGTTGCAAACGCGAACTCTGCATAAAGCCTGCGAGGCTGTAGTAGTCCTCGTCGCTGATCGCGTCGAATTTATGATCGTGACACCGCGCACAGGCCACCGTCACGCCCATAAATCCCCGACTCAACGCATCGATCTGGTTGTCGATCCGATCGCTCTCGTGTGTTCGGACATCCGTCGGCGCATGTGTCTGCTCGTGCAGAAACCACCAAGCGGTGGCCTTGACCGCTTCGTTCATTTTTGTCTCTTCGTGAACGCGTGGCTCGATCAAATCGCCAGCCACATGCTCCTTAACGAAGCGGTCGTAAGGGACATCGTCGTTCATCGCACGGATGACATAATCGCGGTACTTCCACGCGTGCGGGATATTGATATCGAACTCGTGACCAAAGCTCTCGGCATAACGGACTAGGTCTAGCCAGTGCCGACCCCACTTCTCGCCATAGCGAGGCGAGGCAAGCAAGCGATCAACCAACGCCTCGTAAGCGTTCGGCGAGTCATCGCCAACAAACGCCAAGACCTCTTCCGCGGTCGGCGGTAAGCCCGTCAAGTCCAGCGTCACCCGACGGATCAACGTCGCGCGATCCGCCCTAGGCCCAGGCTCGATACCTTCCTTCGCCAAACGCGCTTCAACAAACCGATCAATCACGTGCGCGTCATCACGCAATCCCGGTGCGGTGGGCAAGTCTTCAACAAGCCGAGGCATCTGCCACGCCCAGTGCGCTTTCTTCCGCGCTTCGAGATCGAATACTTCCGCACCCTTCGGCCCAGACTCCTCGGGCCAAGGCATCCCCATCTCAACCCATTTCTCCAAGTCAGCGATCTGATTATCCGGCAGTTTGCCCTTGGGCGGCATCGCGTGCTCAGGGTTCTCATAACGAACCGCATCGATCATCATGCTGTCGTCTGGCTTGCCCGGCTCAGCCAAGAACGCATCCAAGATCGCCTTACGGCTGTCCATATAGAACCCGCCCTTAAGACGCTTCGCCTCGTGCGAGTGACAGCTATAACAGCTGTTCGCCAGCACAGGCCGAATCTTCGTCTCAAAAAACGTGAGCTCTTCATCGGTAAACGACGCCGCAGCAGGCTCGTTTGCGAAGGCAGCGGAGCAAAGAAAAATAGCCAAAAAAGCTGAGACGATAAATCGCATAATAAAAACCAAAAATGATCGACGTACGTAACTTATAAGCGTCTTATTCGGAAGAATATTACACGCCTAAAGTCGGATTAGAGCATGGAAGTCGCCGTTTAAAGGCAAAATAAGTGGTCCTGTCCATCTAATTAAGACCCAGCGCGATTTTAGCGTTGGAACATTTATTTTATACGTAAAACCATCGCCCGCCAGAATCAGCTGGAGCTTCGTCGGGAAGCAACTTAAGAGATTGCCCGTGAACGGCCGTTTCGCGGCGTCTTTTGCATATACCGAGGCAAAAAATAACGATTGCGTACTGAAAGCGCAGACGGATCGTGTCAGCCGTACTGTGGCATCGAAAAACATCCCTAGTTTGACGGCAGGGCCGTCGCGTCAATTACGGACGATCAGGGTGAACGATATGCCCTGCGGTTTCGAGTTCGCCGATGTCGTCTTGGAACCAATAGAGCTGGCGATTCGCGGGGTTCCAAGTGTGCAGCGGCATGAGTCGGTCACCGGTGATCCACTCGCCAGAGCCGTCGCCGAAGACGTGATTGCTGCCGCTTGGTGACCAGTCGTCGTTTCGGCCGTGGGGCTGAAGGTCAGCAAAGTAAGGATTGGACGCGACCGAACCGGCATCGGGCTCCCAACTCGGCGGACCAGACTGCAGCGTCGCATCACTGATGACCGCGACGCTGCTGACCATATCGTCGAGCGTGATCGGGGCCACCGACTCAACATCACCCCACGCGCCACGCCACCGTTCGATCCCACCGAAGTATTGGTAGGAATGGTTCAGCCGCCTCCCAGTGGTGGTCGGATTAAAATTCGGCTCAAAGTCTCTGCCGGGGCACTGCCAGAATTCAAGCTCAAAGCCATAGTCCTGAAAACGTTTCCAGTCATCCTCGTCCAGACCAACAGAAGTACCCCAGTTCCCCGTGCCGCTGGTATGTGTCGAGGGGATGATGAGTCGCTTGCTATCGTCGACCGCAGCCGCCGTCGTCGCGGTGACGACCTGACGCTGCTTGGCGAGGCACTCGATTTTGACCGCACTTTGCCGTGCCGATCCCAAAGCGGGCAGTAGGATCGCGATCAAGAGCGCGATGATGGAGATGACAACCAACAATTCGATAAGGGTAAACGCACGACGCACAGGCACTCTCCCTGAATAGGGTGAAAAAGAACAGAAGAAAGGTCGCGCACGCTTCTCAGCATGCACGACCAATTAGGAGAAACAACTTAGCCACGTCGACGACGCGCAAACAGCAGGCCACCAAGGCCAAGCAACGCGAGTGACGAAGGCTCGGGGACAAGCTCGTAGCCGACGCCGTCGTAGAAGACGCGATGATTGCTGGTCGTGCCCGGGACCTCGGCATCGATGAACACATTGACCGTCGAGCCACCGACCACCGTCGCTTGGCCAACATTGGCTCCGAACATATTGCGAGCAGGTGTTGCTCCACCGCTATCAAGAGCAACACTAGAGGTGAAGGTCAGATCCGCAGCATTCGAAACGCCAACCTTGGTTGTGCCAGTGATCACGGGCTCGCCGGGAGTGCTGTAGGAGGTCAGGCTACCCGAGGTCAAACCAGCCGTGATGTACCAGTTCTGAGTGTCGCTTGTGACCTGATCCGAGAAGAAAACCCAGATGTCGTAGACCCCGTCGGCTAGACCGGTGATCTGCGTAGTAAGTTCGGGGATGTCATCAGAAGGCCCCGCAACGTCGGCGTCTTCAACGGCCTGGAAATAATTTTGAGTAGCTCCATTGGCACCATCGATAGCGGTTCGGCCCACCCAGCCATCAAAGCCGCCAGTCGTCGTGGTGTTGAGCCAAGTCGTGTCCGCTGGATCAACTGCGCCGGTGGGAAAAGTGTTGCCTGATGCGCCTTCCAGGGCATCGACATAGGTAATAGCGGCGTTGGCGGTTAGGCCTGCGGTCAGCGCGGTGGTGATGGTGGCCGCGAGAAGAGCGTTACGATTGAACATGAGTGTTTCTCCAAAAGTAGAAAAAGAATTAAGTAAACGCACGGGATTCCTCCTAAAAAAGGGCAAGTTAATTTGGCTGTTAGAACAGCCATGAAAAATTAAAACGATTCGGGCTGATTGCTTGTCATGGCTGGCTTTCTAGTAACGGCTGAGAAGACGAATACAGCTCGGTTATTTCTTGCTGCGATAAGGCACGGTCATAGATCGCAATCTCATCGATCAGGCCGTCGAACGATTGGAAGAGCTCGTTGAGTTCAGGGCGCTCCAAGGCGGTCGGGGCGATCCCGATCAAGACGTGCGGCATGCCGCTGATTTTGCCTGACTCTTTTTCGCTCGCGACGAGCTTGCCATCGTGATACAGCTTGATCCGGTCGTCGTGTTTAACCGCGACCAAGTGAACCCATTGACCAGGCATAATGGCTTGCGCAAACAGGTTTGCCCCCGTCTTATGGTCGGGGCCAGGCGGATCACGATGTACGAATCTAGCGGAATCTAGGGGTTTTTCGGAGAGATAAGGCAAAGGCGTTGCATAGATCTGCAGGGCCGCCGCCTGCCGTCGCGTGAACGTTTGATGAGAATCAACGACATGCAGGCCGATGATTCGACCATTGTGTTGGGTGCGTATCTTGCACCACACCGACATCGAGTATTGCGTCGCGTTCGCTAGCGATTCGATCGGCTTGGTAGTCTCAAGATAATCCTTACCTTCGGCGTTACCCGTGTATCGCAGGGCCTTACCGAATGGACTATCGACCAACGTGACTCCGCCGAAAGCTTGCAGCACGTACGCGTCACGGGTGATTTGATTCACGGCTTTGCCGTCGCTTAAATCATCAAAAGGCCAATAGGCGATCGGCTCACTAGCGTGCATGGCTCGTCGAGCAATGGCGAGCTGATCCGCCGCTTCCTGTATTGAGCGGACAAAGCGGATTTGCTCTGACGCATCGATCGCGACAGCTTGTTCCGCTAAGACACCTTGTATAGAAACGGACGACGACCAACCCGCATCGAGCCGGACGGTCTGCCGGGCGCGCGGCGCGTCACCGCTGTCGGTTCGCTCTGATAGTTCGACGTCGCCATCAAACACCGAGACGCTCGTGCCTTCTGACGCCGATGCTTCAACACCGAACTCGGTGCCAAGGTCGACGACGTCGGCATGATCCGTGCGGACAAGGAAGCCCTGGGAAGCGTCGGTCTCGCAGATGCCAACAAGCCTGCCGACATGCAAGCGGACAGCGTTTTCATCAATCAACTCAATCGTCGCAGGCGCTTCGAGGACGGCGACGGCGCCGCGTTTGGTCGTGATCTCGGCGAAGCCAGCGGTGAGAGTCAAGCGGTCGCCGGGATAAAGGTCTTCGTCCGGTTGCGCGGTCCATACCGCGTTGTGTGTGGCGGTGATGGTCGCGACGACGGAACGCTCAACACTCGGAGTCACCAATTGTGCGATATCCACTGCGGGGGCTACAGGTTGGTTCGAGCCTGCAAACGGGTTGATCACCCAGAGTGCCAAGAGAATCACTGCCGCGGCGAGCGCGCCGATGAAAGGCTTTGGTTTGGAACGGACGATCAGACTAAGCCCATAGCTCAGTGCCGAAACCGCTTCGGACCATGAAACGCTCTCCATCTTGTCGCGGTCTTCGAGGCATAACTCGCTCGCTGAAGCATCATCGATCGTGACCATCACTGTTTGCGCATGTTCATAATCATCGATCAGGTGAGACAAATCATCTTCACCGACAAACGAGCCGTCGCCGAGTTGCATCGCTGAGGTGATCGTGTCGCGCTCGAAGCGATCGGCCATGAACGAGTCAATCATCATCGCGTTTGCAAACGCGTCGGCGTACTGAGGGTTTGTCGCGAGATCGTGCTCAAGCTGCTTGGCTTCTTCAGCACTAAGCGAGCCATCCAAGTAACGATCGATCAGACGGGTCGGGTCGGTCATCTTTTGGCCTCCCCGCTGGCGATACGTTTCTCGATGCAGTCGCGTAAGGACTGTCGAACGCGGAAGAGGACGCCGGACACCGCGTTGGCGGATGAGCCAAGCATGTCGGCGATGCTATCCACGCGTTTGTTCTGCTTGTACCTCAGCTCAATGACGCGTCGGCTGCGCTCGGGCAGCATCCCGATGCAATGCTCCAACGCGTCACGCATCTCATCGCTAGAGTCGGACAAACGATCATAAGCCCCGGCCAGCGCGTCGAGCGCCGCGCCTTGAAAGACATGTCGATCACGCTGGTTGGATCGGTAGCGCTTGTGGATGTGGTTGCGGGCAATCGCCAAGGCCCAAGTATTAAAACTTACGCCCTCGGGAATCTCAGTGAACCCGGCCGAGACCGCGGCGCCGACCTCTTGGACGATGTCCTCGGCGTGCTGACGATCTCGGACCGACGACACAACAAACGCATTGAGGATCGGCAGGACCTTGGTCCACTGCCGAGTCAGCTCCTGCCGAACTTGTTGGTCTGTCAGCTTGTCGTCTGCCATATAAACCATCCGATGGAGACGCGAAAAAGGCGTCTCTACTATGGAAGTACCCGCTAAAGAGTAAATCTTTTGGATGATCCACAAAAAAATACCCCAACCGGGGTATGTCCTGTCGGGGCAG
>JBGCDC010000112.1:0-11857 GCA_045105055.1 Phycisphaeraceae bacterium
AGCGCCACAGTCACTGATCGCGCTGAACAAACAGATCGGCGGGGCATCACTTCCGGGGGCAACGTAGTCGCGGGCTTGCAGGATGACGTCGAGGGACTTCTTCTCGGTGATCGCGTTGCCGATTTGCACAGCATGATTGAACTCGTCGGCGTGGGTGTCGGTGAGTTCATCGGAGCTAAACGTCGCGCCGTGGATGCCGTCGCGGCCGGTCGCGCCGCCGAGGATGATGATGCGGTCGCCGGGCTGTGGGTCGCCGAAGCATTTGTCGAGGGGGAGGATGCCGACGCAGCCTGCGAAGACGAGCGGGTTTCCGAGGTAATCGTTGTGGAAGTAGACGCCGCCATCGACGGTCGGGATCCCCATGCGGTTGCCGTAGTCGCGGACGCCGTCAACGACGCGGCGGAGGACGCGCTTGGGTGCGAGCACGCCTGCGGGCAAGTCGGTGGTGTCCGGGTGCGCGACGCAGAAGGTATCGGTGTTGGCGATGGGTTTTGCGGAGAGGCCGGTGCCCATGATGTCGCGGATGCAGCCGCCGATGCCGGTCGCGGCGCCGCCGTAGGGTTCGATGGCGGAGGGGTGGTTGTGTGTTTCGACTTTGATGGCGATGCCGTGCGTGTCGTCGAACTTGACGATGCCGGCGTTGTCATCAAAGACTGAGACGAGCCAGTCGCCGATGCGCGGGACTTCCATGAGTTCGAAGGTTGCGGCGGCGACGGTGGACTTGAGGAGGTTGTTGATGGTGACCGAGCCATCGTCGTGGAAGTCGTGGTTGGGTTTGTTGTGGAAGATGTTGGCTGTATCCGGGCTGGCGCTGCGCTCTAGCCCGGCTTGGTTGTAGCTGATCGTGGCTTTGAGCGTTTTGTGTACGCAGTGCTCGGACCAGGTTTGTGCGAGGGTTTCTAGTTCGACGTCCGTCGGTTCTCTGCCTGCATCTTGGTAGTAGGTCTGGATGCATTTCATCTCATCGAGCGAGAGGAAGAGGTGGCCTTCGCGGGAGAGGACCATGAGTGCTTCGTCGTCGAGATTGCGGATGTCGACGTGTGCGAGTTCGAAGTCGTAGGCGCTGCCGTGGGGGAAGGCGTCGGGGTGGTGCGGGGCGAGGAAGACGTCTTGGATGACGGGGTTACCCAGCGCGGTTTCGGCGAAGCGTGTCAGCGTTGTCTCATCTGATTCACCCACGATGTCATAGCGTTCGCCGGTGGCGACATAGACGCTAGCGGGGTCAACGTCGGGGAACATTTCGCAGATGGCGTCCCGGGTAGACTCTGCTACGGGGTCCATGACGCCGGGCTTGTAGTGGACTTCGACGAGGCGGGCGTCGGCTGCGGCGTCGGCGGTGCCGAGCTGCGCGGATTGGATGATCGGGTCCGCGAGCAGTTCGTCGGCGATCGATCGCGCCTGTTCATCGGAGAGCGGGGCCTCGATGAGGTACACCTTCGCGGCGGTGATGGACGTCGCGTTGGGTAGCTTCTCTTTGGCTTCGGCGATGGCGCGTTCGGCGATCGGGTCAGCTTGGCCGGGCTTGGCGGTGACTTCGAATCGCCAGACGTTGGCGGCGGTGTTTTGGCGGGTTGGATCGGTCGTTGCGGCAGTCATCGGAGCCCTTCTTGGCGGCGGGAAAAGGACAATGATAACGGTTGTGAACTGGGCTGGTGATCGGTTGCTTAGCGGCCGAAGTTACGGCGGGTTTGATGAAATCCCTTTAAGAAATGACTGATCAACATCTGCTCGGTGATGACCGCGTCATCGAGTCGGCCGACCGCGCCATCGGGGACGGAGAACCAGTTGGGGTCGCTGCCGCCGTTGGGTTGTGGAAGCAGGGTGAGTTGTGTGGGGTGGAAGCCGGGGTCGACGCCTAGCGGCAGGGCGGGGTCGGTCAGGCGGTAGACGCTGCGGTAGGTGGGCAGGTAGACGAAGCCGTTGGCGTGGCTGGTTGGGCGGGGGTAGATCAGGACGAGCGTCGCGTTGAGCTTGCCTTCGATGACGCGGTCGTAGCCTATGGCGACGGGAGGGAGTTCGTAATCTGCAACGGGCTGACCTTTTCCATCGACGAGGCGCTGCGCGATCGCGGTGTCGGCACGGTCAAACGCGATACGCATCCAGCGGTCGTGCTCGGCGGCGTCGCCATTGCTCAGGTTCCATGATGCAAGCAGGTAGGGTGGGTAGAAGCCGTTGGCTTCATCGTTGGCGTAGCTGAGTAGTTCGTCGCGTGTTTCGTTGTTATCGAAAAACTCGGGTGACTGTGCTAGGGTCGAGCATCGCAGCAGGATGCGCTCGACATCCGGGTCGATCGTCAGGTCTGTCTTCTTGTATTGCTTGCCGGTCTCGGCGGCGACGAACTTGCTGTACTTTAGCGGCCGCGATTTCACCGGCTGCATGAACCACTGGCCGCGATGGTCGTAGTCGAGTTCGACTTGTTGCGGCGTGCCTTGCGTGGCCATGTACGAGAAGTACGTGATCGTGGGGACGAGTAAGAACAGCGACATCGTCAACGCGACCATCCAACGGCCGGAGAGGGTGGCGTGTTGGTGCTCGGCGGGTTGTGTGTCGGTGTCACTCACAGCAGCAGTGTAGGTCTGTTGTCTCGTCAGAGCATGAAGCGTTAGCGAGTGGCACCAATGCTGTCGGGGATTCGTAGCACTCGCTTACGCTTCATGCTCTGGCAAAGCATTTACACCCTCGTCTGCCCGTTGCCGTAAGCGACCCACTTGGTGGTGGTCAGGTCTTCGGCACCCATCGGCCCGCGGGCGTGGAGCTTGTCGGTGCTGATGCCGATCTCGGCGCCCAGGCCGTACTGCCCGCCGTCGGAGAAGCGCGTCGAGCAGTTGACGAAGGCGTTTGCTGTGTCGATAGTTTTGACGAATTGGTCGGCGGCGCGGAGGTCGGTCGTGACGATCGCGTCGGTGTGCTTGGATCCGTAGTGGTTGATGTGTTGGGCGGCTTGTTCGAGTGAGTCAACGACGCGCACCGCGACGATTTTGTCGAGATACTCGGTGGCCCAGTCTTCGTCGGTCGCGGTCTTGGCTTGGCCGAACTCGGCGAGGGCTCGCGAGTCGCCACGGACCTCTACGCCTTGCTCCGCGAGCCCTTCGCAGACTTTGCGGAGGACGCCACGCTCGGCCGCGTCTGCGTGAAATAGCAGTGTCTCAGCGGCGTTGCACACGCCAGTGCGCTGGGCCTTGGAGTTGACACAGATGTCGATGGCCATTTGCTCATCGCAGTTCGCGTCGATGTAGACGTGGCAGTTGCCGGTGTAGTGTTTAATGACAGGGATATGTGCCTGTTCGACGACGGCTCGGATGAGCGACTCGCCGCCACGCGGGATGCACACGTCGATCTTGCCCTCCATCTTCAGCAGTTTGCCGACGGCGGCTCGGTCGGTGGTCTCGACGAGTTGGACGGCGGCGGGGTCGATACCTGCGGACTCGATGCCTTGTTGCACGCACTTGGCGATGGCTTGATTGGAATGCATCGCTTCTTTACCGCCGCGCAGGACGGTGGCGTTGCCTGACTTGAGGCAGAGGGCTGCGGCGTCGCTGGTCACGTTTGGTCGTGACTCGAAGATGATGAGCACGACGCCGATGGGCACGCGCAGCTTGGTCAGCTTGATGCCGTTGTCGAGGACTCGTCCCTCGATGACTTTGCCGACGGGGTCGGGCTGTTCTGCGATCTGATCAACCGAGTCAGCCATGGACGCGATACGCGCGTCGGTGAGTTCGAGGCGGTCGAGCATGGCGGGCGATAGACCGTTAGCTTTGCCTGCTTCGAGGTCTTTTGTGTTGGCAGTTTGCAGATCGGTTTTGCTGTCGCGGATGGCTTTGGCCATGGCACGCAGGGCGTCGTTGCGCTGCTGGCCGGAGGACATGGCGAGCGATCGCGACGCGGACAGCGCACGGTCGGCGAGTGTGTCGCAGTAAGCGGTCAGGTCAGTAATCGGTTCGGTCGTGGTCGTTGACATCGATAGGCTCCAAGAAGCCATGCATTTTACAGTGCTTAATGCTGTATCGCTGCGGAATCGATTGGCGAAGTCACGGGGCCGGTGTTTCGCGTGGGATGACCTTGATGGAGACGCGGACGATCTCGGAGGTGAGCACGACGCCACGCGGGGCGATGATGTCGACGGCCTTACTGATCACGCCGCCGTTGGCGACCGCGGCGTCGGCCTCTTCGTTGCTTAAGCGGACGGATGCCCAGACGTCTTTGCTTGTTGGGTCTTCTTTGAGCAGGGCGATCTGGTCACGCGGGCCTTCGAGCTCGAAGGCGGTGATGAAGCGGTCTGATTCTTCGAGTTCGATGATGTACCGCTCGTTGATCGAGGGCGGATAGCTGAGTAGGATCGGCCGGCGGACAATCTGTACGGTGTCACGGTCATCCGCGACGGTGACGAGTAGATCGACAGATGAAATCGAACGGGGCAGGTTGGCGACGGATTCGGGGATAATCAATGGCACGCCGGTGAGCTGCTGGGAGATGCCTTTGTCTAGTGATGCGACCGCGTCTTCGTCGATGCGAGCGATCGCGCTGACCTCGCCGAGGGCTTGTGCCTGGCTTGCGAGCATGGTGATGCGGACGCGCGGCGACTGCTCGGTCTCGGTGAACGTAGCGGTCGCGAGCTTGATCGCCCCGGTGTCCTGAACGATCTGAATCGGCAGCTGCACATCCACGTATTTTTCAAAGGTAACCGACACGCGTTCGGGCGAAACCTCTTTGACGTTGATGCCTAGCTCAGCGAGGCTTTCGGACTGTTCGATTTGGCTGCGGATATCGACTTCCATCGTCTGCAGATCAAGCGATTGATCGACGGCTAGCGTGATTTGAAAAACCTCATCACGCACTTCGTCGAACTGCTGGTATTGACCGTTGGAACCATCGAAATCAACGAGCACCGTGATCGGCTCGCTTGGTGTGACTAGGCCCACGGCCCCGGCGGGCAGTACGAACTGGACGCGCACCGATTGCTGCGTGTACGTGTTGACGTTTGCGTCCTCGGCATAGAGCCAGACCAACAACGCGACAACCGTCACGATCAGTAGGGTTCCGGCTTGGCTTATGAGGTTCTTCATCGTCGTGGGTTCGTTGGCTTGTCTTATGCTTTTGTCGCGGGCTTGTCGCCGGGCTCTGGTTCGGTCGGTGTGATTGGTTCGTCTACGTCTTCGACAGGTCGCTCGTCGAGCTCGACTTTGTTCATGCCTTCACTGATCGCGTCTCGCAAGTCGGTCACGCTCAGGCCGCTGCGTAGTTGGCCGCGTTCAGCGATGCTGATCTTGCCGGTCTCTTCACTGACGACGATGACCAGTGCGTCTGCTTCGTTACTTAGGCCGACGGCCGCGCGGTGTCGGCTGCCTAGCTCTTGAGCCATATCGTTGCCTTCGGCGAGCGGGAACTGAACGCCCGCCGCGATGATCCGGTCGCCACGGATGATGACGCCCATATCGTGCAATGCGGAGCCGGGCCAAAAGAGGGTGTTGAGGAGTTGCCGGCTGACTTCCGCGTCTAATCGGGTGCCCGCCTCGACGATGCCTTTGAGGCCGACTTGTCGTTGGATCGCGACGAGGCCGCCGATCTTGTTGCGGGAGAGGTAGTCGACGGAGGCCACCAGTTCTTCGACGACCCTTGCGCGGCGGAGGCCGGTCCTGCTAAACCAGCCGCCTTCGCCAATGCGCACCAAAGCGCGGCGGAGCTCGGGCTGGAAGACGATCACCAGCACGAACGAGATAAACGCGAGCACGTTGGTGTACAGGAAGTTGAGGCGTTCGAGTGTCTCGCTGCCGCCGGGGAAGAGGCGTAGCGTCAGTGTCCCGATGATCATGATGAGTGCGACGCCCCAGACGACTCGTGCGCCGCGCGTGCCTTTGAGGAAGCGGACGATCAGATACACGACCACCCAGATGACAGCGAGCTCAAACAGGACCGCGAAGGGTTCACTGCTGAAGTAGCCTTGGATGCGTTGCCAAACTGCGTTGATCCCGTTCTGCAAAGCGGACTCGTATAGCGGGGGGTGTAGGCCTAGTGTTAAGAGTTTATCGTCGGATCGGAGCGTATCACGTTCACTAAGCTCGGGATTCGAATTTTTGTATAACCAGCCCGATAAAACCGCTGACTCCACGCGATCGTAAGGCTGTCGGGAGTTGCTCCATTCGCTTGGCTATACGCTTGACCCGAAACGGACCTTCTTATGCCTAAGAAAAAACCAGACGCCACTGGGACGTCTGGTGATTCGTTGGTTTGAATGGGAGCAGTTTAGCGGGCGGCTTGTGCGTCGGCCGAGAGGATCATCTGCTCAGCTTGCTCAGCGGCGGAAGTGCCCTTGTAGCCGTTGGCAATCGCTTCGAGCTTCTGCTGGTACTGTTGTTGCTCGCGGGGCGAAGGGTCGCCGAGCGAGGTGAACCAGGTCTTCGCTTCGCTTAGTGCGTCGGTTGCTTCGTACTCGGCCTTGGCGAATCGCATGCCTTCAACGCTGGCGTTCTTAGCCAGGATCTTGCGTGCAGCGACGGCCGACTGGCGTGCGTGGCTGAGTCGAGAAATCTCGAGCAGCGTTGTGTAAGCATCGAGGTATTGCTCTTGAGCAATCATCTTCTCTGCGGCTTCGACTTCGGGGAGCATCACATTGGTGAAGCTGGTGATCGCGGCCGAGGTCTGCTTGCTGTAGTCAGTCCGGCGAGCGAGGCGTTGCATGTCGTTGAGGGGCGAGCGGGCGTCTGCGTAGTCGCCGCCTTCCACGAACTTGGTTGCTAGCTCGTTGGCCAAACGCCATGCGGCGCGGTCGTTCTCTTTATCAAGTTCGCGTTTTGCTTTTTTAGCGGAAGGCAGGCCCTTGAGCTTAGAGAGCTCTTCGAATTTTGCGAGCGAGTCATCCATGTAGCCTTCGAAGTAGTTGGCGATGGCTTCTTCGAGTTCTGCATTGGCTCGTTGTTCAAGCTTGTTTGCAAGCTCTTTCAAGCCGCCACGGACTTTAGAGTTTCCTGCGGCGTTGAGATCGTCGGCTTCTTGTGCGACGGTTTCAATTTTTTCGTAAGCGGTCTGCAAGTCAGCGTTGCTGACGGTCGAGCCAGCCGACTCAACTTTTGCGATGGCTTTTTCGAGGTTGTTCGGGCCGCCGCAGCCGCCGCTCTTGCAGCTCTGAGCGAGTACATCGCCAGCGGTGAAGGACATCGGCACAGCAATCACGGCTGCGATGAGGAGGCGTTTGGTCAAACTCGTTTGCATGGTGTTCCCTTTTTCGGAAGTTTGGAGACAGATCAATTCTCGCAGGCATGTATTAGCTTATATCGCCAAGATACACCTCTACCGTAACATATTTAGCGACGCTGAGTGCATCTTTTGGACGGTTAATTGCAGGTCTTCATTTCATCATTCAGTTGTATTAGGCCGTAAAAGCTGGTTTTTAGTGCTCGCGAGACTGTTTGCTCTTGTGATCCCGCTTTTTGGCATGCCTTTGGGTCACCTGCGGTAGTCAGGCTTACATTTAATTTTCGCAGATCAGAACCTTGTCGGCCGCTGCCAGCCCAATTGTCACCGGTTTTCGCTTGCCGATCTGCAGCGTCAGGGCGTCGGCGTCTTCGTTGATTTCAACGATCCGTAGCTTTGTGTCGGGCACCAGGCCAAGCGTCTCGGCGAGGCGAAGAAAGCCCGGTGCCGTGTCGAGGAGTCGGCCGACGGTCACTCGCTGACCTGCTTTGCAACGCGAAAGTGGCCTCATCGCGACGCGGTGCATCTTGCCATTGGCGGGGGGGATCGGTGAGCCGTGTGGGTCGGTGGTGGGGTGGCCTAGTAGTGCGTCGAGCCGATCGAGCACCTTCTCGGATATCGCGTGCTCAAGCACCTCGGCCTCTGCATGGACCTCGGCCCAGTCCAGCCCGAGGTGCTGGACGAGAAAGGTTTCGACGATGCGGTGCCGACGCAAAACGCCCAGCGCGACGCGTTCGCCCTTTGCCGAGAGCCTCGCGCCTCGGCGTGGTGTGTACCGGATCAGCCCATCGTCGGCGAAGCGTTTGACCATCGTTGTCGCGGTGCCCGGCGTCACGCCGACAGCCTCGGCCAATTGCCCCAGCGGGATCGGCGAGCGGTCTTCGCTGCGATGCTGGAGCTGGTAGAGCTCCTTGAGGTAGTTCTGTGCGGTGCTGGTTTGTGGCATGGCGATCGCTTGACTAGGAAATTGAACGGACTATGATACTTCACATGCAATACTTTGAACATTCAAAATGCAGTAATCAAAAAAACGGCTCGCAATGGATCGCTGGTGTCGCGGTGCGTTTGGCTTTGATCGCGATCGGTATGATCGGTTTCATCTCGCTATCGGGCTGCGGCGGCGGGGCAGAAGCGGATGATGACGGCCGTCCAACCGTTGTCGCCACGACGACCATGATCGAGGACTTGGCCCGCGTCATTGGTGGTGAAGAGGTCAACATCACTGGCATTATGAAAACCGGCCAAGACCCGCACGTTTACGAAGTCACGACGAGGCATGCAACGATGGTTCGCAAGGCCGACCTTGTCCTGATGAACGGGCTGAACCTAGAGGCAACGCTCAAGTCGGTGATCGATGAGCATGCAGGCGGTAAAGTCGTCGCGCTCGCCGAGCAGGAGGTGATCACGCCTCTGAGCGGTGGAGCAGGCCTAGCGGTCGCGGCGGACCCGCACTGTTGGATGGATACGCGTTACTTCGGGGCTTATGCCGTAGAGGTCGCTGCAGCACTGAGTGAGATCGCGCCGCAGCACGAAGCGCTATTCAAGGAACGTCTTGCCGCATACCTCGACGAATTGATCGAGCTGGACGCTTGGATCGCCAAGCGTTTTGACGAGGTACCCGAGCAGCAACGCGTCATCGTCACCGGCCACGACGCGTTCGCCTACTTCGGTAGGTCCTACGGCATCGAGGTCCACGGCCTGATCGGCATCAGTACCGAACAAGAGCCTTTGCCCCAAGACATCGAAAAGCTCAAACGATTGATCCGCGACAACAATATCCGCGCGGTGTTTCCCGAAAGTTCACTCGGCGGCAGCCTGCTGCAACTATTGGACAAAGTCGCAGTCGAAACAGGTGCGGTCGTCGGTGGCGAGCTGCACAGCGACTCGCTCGGCGAGCCGGGTAGCGAGGCGGCGACCTACCTCGGCATGATGCGGCACAACACGAACACGATCGTCGACGCGCTCAAGGGCGGCGAGTAAAAGATGACTAAACAAGTGAGTCCACAGGTTGAGAAAGACATCAGTGCGGTGCATGCCGAGGGCGTGACGATCGCGTACGACGCTCGGCCGGTGCTGCGCTCGGTGTCGTTCACCGTGCCGCGTGGCGGGATGGTCGGGGTCATCGGCCCCAACGGCGCGGGTAAGAGCACGCTGCTTAAGTGCATGCTCGGTCTCATCAAGCCCGACTACGGCCACATCGAGATCTTTGGTCAACCGGCTAAGCAAGCGCGTCGCTCGGTGGCCTACGTGCCGCAGACCGAGGCGGTGGACTGGGACTTCCCGGTGACGGTGCAGGACGTAGTCATGATGGGCCGAGCGCTCGAAGGTGTTTTAGGTTGGCCTAGACGGCGTGATAGAGAGCGGTCACGGCACGCGCTGGAGCAGGTCGGCATGACGCGCTTCGCCAAGCGCCACATCCGTCAACTGTCCGGCGGGCAGCAGCGTCGCGTTTTCCTCGCCCGTGCGCTGTGCCAAGAGGCCGAGCTGCTGCTGCTTGATGAGCCGTTTGCCGGCGTCGATGCAGCGTCAGAAAACGCGATCTTTGCGTTGATCGATGACATCCGTGACCTGGGCAAGACGGTTATCGTCGTGAATCACGACCTTTCGATCTTGGATCGCTTTGATCACGTTTTGATGTTGAATCAGCGGATCATTGCGCACGGTCCGCCGAGCGATGTGGTTAATGACGCGAACCTGTCCGCGACCTACGGCGGCCGGCTGTCGCTACTAGACGAGGCCGACGAAACCCTGCGGCAACGCATCACAAAGGATGACCGCCATACTGCTCGCACAGCTACAGATTGATACTAGTCAAGTGTTTGCACCGTGGGCCTACTGGTTGCCGCAGACGCTGGGTAGCATGCTCATCGGCGTGACATGCGGCGTGCTCGGCTGCTTCGTGGTGCTCAGACGCATGGCACTCATCGGCGATGCGCTGTCGCACTCGATCTTGCCCGGCGTCGTCGGTGCGCTATTACTCTTTGGCTTATCCGCTAGCTCACCCGCGTGGCTGCCCGGCTTCCTCGCGGGAGCGTCTGAGCGCTGGCTGCCGCTTTGGCTCCTCGGCGGGGCGATGGTTGCGGGGCTCTTGACCGCGGTGATCATCAGCATCGTCCACCGCCACAGCCGAACCAAAGAAGATTCGGCCATCGGCATCGCCTTCACCGCCATGTTCGCGCTTGGGCTCATCGCGATCAGTTCGCTGCCGCGTGGCACGCACTTCGACCTCAAGTGCTTCGTCTACGGCGAGCCGCTCGCCATCGCGACACCCGACCTCTGGCTCATGGGTGTCATCTGCCCGCTCGTGCTCCTCACGGTCACGCTGATGTACCAACGCCTCAAGCTCATCAGCTTCGACCCCGTTGGTGCGAGCGCGCTGGGCGTACCCGTGCAGCTGGTGCACTATCTATTGATGGGGATGCTCGCCGCGACCATCGTCGCGGGGATTAAGTCCACAGGCGTGATCCTCGTCGTGGCGATGGTCATCACGCCCGCCAGTGCCGCGTACCAATTGACCAACCGCCTGTCCGTCATGCTCGTCTTGGCGGGTCTGATCGGCGGCATCTCGGCGGGGCTAGGCATGTCGTTGGCCTTCACGATCAACGCGCCGACCGGGCCTTCGATGGTCGTCGTCGTCGTGATTTTGTTCATTGCTGCGGTACTCTTCAGCCCGAGCCATGGCTGGGTGTTCGAGCGCTTACGGAAGCTCAAACTCGCGCAGCATGTCGCACAGGAAGACGTCCTCAAAGCCGTCTATCGCCTCGGCGAACAACGCCTCGATACGCCGCAGCCTGTCGGCGAAGAGACGGGCCTATCGCCTTCACGTATCCGCCGATCGGTCACAAGGCTGACGCGTGAGGGCCTGATGCTCGTGAGCGATGGTGTCGTCGCGCTGACCGAAGCGGGCCATAAGCACGCACAAGAATTGGTCCGCGCTCACCGCTTGTGGGAGACGTACCTCGTCGAGAAGGCCGGCGTCGATCCCGCGGTGGTACACGATCAAGCGGAGCTGCTGGAACACGCCCACGAGTTGGCTGAGGCATTAGACAGAAAACTCGGCAAGCCCGAGACCGACCCGCATGGTTCGCAGATTCCAAGGGGTTGAGCAGGTTGATGCGAGTCATATTCGAGGGTGCCACACTGCGTGCCGTTAGGCCGCTGTGTGAGGTCGGCTCGTGATACGGCACAGGAGATTCTCACATAGCGGCCTACCGGCACGCGATGTGGCACCCGCTTAAACAAAATCGGGGGTTGATGCTTCCCGGCCGGCGAGCGACCGGGGCGCCCACTAGCGCGTCGGTTCGATTTCAGCGCCTGACGGATCTTCGCCTTCAACTTCGACATCCTCAGCGTCCTCTCCATCAGCGGGCACAGACTGAGTCATGATGGAGGTTGATGGCATCGATTGCTGCACTTGTATGGACTGAATATTTGCAGATTTTCCTTGGCTTACAAAAAGAAACGCCGATCCGAAGCAGCCAAGCATCAGCAGCCCGCCACAGCCCATCGTTAGTACGATACCTAGCGCGCGGCTGCCACTGTTTTGTCCACGGTTGATGCCGATGTGGCGTAAGTCTGCGCCACACTCTGGGCAGTTGAGTGCTTGGAGGCCGCGCACCGAGTACCCGCATCCGCCGCAGGACATCTCGCCTTTTTTATTGCCCTTGCC
>JBGCDC010000113.1:0-5617 GCA_045105055.1 Phycisphaeraceae bacterium
CGACGACAGCAACGGCAAGAATCAATCCCGACACGCGAGAGAGACGATGAACATCGCCTTCGCAGACGGGCACGCAGAGTCGGTCCAGATCGGCAACGAATCAGCGATGCGGGATGTCTGGCTCTCCAAGGGGCTCGGAAAAGACTAGCTGCACGCAAGACGGGCATGGGGCGCGGTACGATCATGCCATGCCCTGGCCCACTGACCAACGCGCGATCCTGCATGTCGATATGGATCAGTTCTTCGCTGCGATCGCGGTGTTAGATGATCCGTCATTGAAAGGTAAGCCCGTGCTCGTTGGTGGTGGCGGGCCACGCGGCGTGCTGTCCACCGCATCGTATGAAGCACGCCAGTTCGGCTGCCGAAGCGCGATGCCGACCACGGTCGCGCTTCGCCTGTGCCCGGATGCGGTGCTCGTCAAAGTCCCCGGCGAGCGCATCCGCGAGATGTCCGCACAGCTCTTTGACATCCTTGATCGGGTGTCGCCACTGGTCCAGCCGTTGTCATGCGACGAGGCGTTCATCGATGCGACAGGCAGCCAGCGTCTGCTCGGCCCGCCCGAAGCAATCGCACGACTCATCAAGCAACAAGTGCGCGACGAACTCAAACTCACCGCGTCCGTCGGCGTCGCGCCCAATAAGTTTCTCGCCAAGCTCGCAAGCGACCTCGAAAAGCCCGACGGCCTAACCGTCATCCCGCCAGACCCCGCATCGATCCAACGCATCCTCGCCCCACTGCCCATCGGCAGGATGTGGGGCGTCGGCCCGGCGACGGAAGCGAAGCTGAATCGGCGTGGCGTGCGGACGTTCGCGGACCTCCGCCGACTGACCGAGCAAGAGCTTTCACAAGACACCGGCGACGATGCGACGCGTTTGTACCGACTCTCGCGCGGCATCGACGATCGTGCCGTGATCCCTTCGCGCGAAGCAAAGTCCATTGGCCAAGAACAGACCTTTCGCGAAGACATTCGTGACGCCGACCATATCCGCGCGATCATGCTGACCCAGGCCGAGGACGTGACGAGGCGACTGCGACACAAGCATCTCTTGGCACGCGGCGTCACCGTGAAGATCCGCTTCGGCGACTTTCAAACCATCACACGCTCAATCACGCTCGACCGCCCCACCGATCTGACCGACGAGCTATACCACTCAGCGATTGCACTCTTCGACAAGTGGGCCAAGCACAACTTCCAACCCGTTCGGCTCATCGGCGTCACGGCAGGCCCATTAACACACGAAGACCCACAGCCCGATCTGTTTGCCGATCCGCAGCGTGAAAAAAAGAAACAGGTCGAGCAAACACTCGACCTGATCAAATCCAAGTTTGGCAAACGGGCGGTCCACCGCGGGCAAACACCCAACGACGAACGCACCTACGACCCACGCAACGGCTATGGCTGAGCGACTTGCTCACCCTGCCTAAACGCGTCGATCACTTCATCGATCTTCACCCTTGCGTCGGCCACATCTTCTTCGCCCCAATACAGATCGGCGAGGTCGAAGATGTGCGTGAACATCACATCACCCTTCACCCGGTTACGCAGCACCAAAGGCTCACGCTCCGTATAAATGTCATCCCACGCCGCACGGACCTGCGCCCAGTACGCATGGCTGTTGTCCCAGTACTCGCGGGCCTTGGTGAAGTCAGTGGTAGTGGTCTTGGCGTAGGTGTTGACGCCGGACTCTAGCGCAATGACTCGATCGGTCTTAGCCTTCGTATCGATCTTATGATTCGACTGGTAGTGCATCCAGCCATCCGCAGTGACAACGTGCGTATTCAATGCGCCGAGGACTTGGTAGTCGCTGCGCTTGCTGTGTTCGCGGCGCGGGAGCGGGCGGTTGGTCGGCGCGCTCCACGTCGATACGCCATCACTGTGGACCCACTTGCCTAGTCCCCAATAGCGTGGCGAGTCGTCGACCTGGTACACCGATTGGACCCACGCGCCTTTTACGTCTTCAGCGTTGTATTCGATCGGCTGCCAAACGCGATCGCCTTTGAAGTCGTAGCCGGCCGTTGCTTCATAGCGCCAGTCTTGCCGCCAGTGTTTGACGATGTGGGTCTCACCACCGTGGCTGACGACGAGCAAGTGCTGCATGCTGATGTGCTTGGGCTCGTCTTTGATGACGAGGACCAGTTCGCTGGCCTTGGAGGTGTAAGGCTCTTTGAGTTCGTAGCCTTCACGCAGCGCGAGGGTTTCTTCAAAATCAAAGGTGACGTCGTACTCGCCCGCCATGCCGAGGATGGCTTGTCGGTCTTCCGCGAGCTTCGCCTGCGCGGCATTTGCACAAGCGGTGCTTGATAAAGGGGTTGAACCGGCTTGCGTAGACGAACAGCCGATCATGCCCATCGCAGCAAGCAGCACAGCCAAAGCACCGATCAGGGTCAGGGCAGGTCGGAAGTAGTGGGTCAGGATCATCTTAAAAGTCCTCGGATTTGATATAGGAATCGTTGCTTATCGAAGCGAACAAGTCAAGGAAATATTGTGCTTAGGGTGTCCAGTTTGGGTCGTCATCGCGGGCCGCTTCGTTGGACCAGGCCCGGATGTCGTTGAAGGTTTGTGCGTCTTGGAGCGAGGCGTGGCCGTCGAAGTAGCCGGTGACGGCCTTGTCGGACCAACGCAAATCGACATAGCCGTTTTGTACCGCCGAGTTGCCCGGCACGATATTTAGTCGCGGGATGACCTCGAATCGCCCGGGGATGGTGTCGCTAAACAGCGTGCTACCGGTCCACACATCCCGAGCCGAAACAAAAGCGAACGACTCGGTGGGCTTGGCAACCCGGTCGATGTTCGTTGCCACGTAGCTCGGCGTGACCCCGCCGACACGCTCGCCAAAGAACTGCCCGTTATAGGCAAGCGACGGATAAAGACTCACGAGGTATGCCCAGTCGGGATCATCGACCGCCTCCATCAGCCGCTCGGCTTCGCCAACATACATCGTCCCAACGCACTGCTTACCCAGATGGCCAGCAAGCCGCCAGGGGTAACGCTCTGCCGCAACCGCTGAAATCACATCGCCGTGCGGCGACTGCAGCGACTTCGACTTATCACGCGCCGCCAACAGCGTACCGCGGTCGTCGGTGTAAACCGATGCATAAGCCTGCATGGTCGAACGCACCGCGGCGAGCTCTTGTGTCTGTAGCGCAGCGCCTCTCGCCGCGCCCAGCACCGGCAGAACGATCGCGATCAACAGCGCGATGATACTGATCACGACAAGTAATTCGATGAGTGTGAAGGCTCGCTTGCTATTCATAACAAATCAATCTGTGCACTAAAAGTGATTCAAAGAAGGGATACCCCTTGTCATTGAGAGCGATAAAGGGTCAATGACGCCGACGGCGTAGCATCGCTAAGCCGCCCATCACCAACAAGGCCGCCGAGGTCGGCTCCGGCACGATCGTTGGTGTCTGAATCAGTTGCCCACCATCAGCAGACCAAAGCACATCGACCTCTAAAAAGTCGATCGCGGTATGAGCAAGCTCATTGCTAAAAGCAATCTCAACGCTTGCCGGATCGCCCGCGATTTCCCACTGCGCGAACCACTGCGAGACGTCGTTTGCGTTGACGCCGCGTGCGAAGTTCGCTTCAAGCGGCGCTAAGCCGTTGAGCGTGATATCGGTTCGGCCGAAGACGGTCGCGACGGCATCCGTGTCTTCCCCAGCGACCGGCGGCGCAAAGCCGAGATCCTGTTCGGTGATCTGAAAAATAATCGTGGTAAAACCCGAGCCGTGGCTAGTCAAATCCGTCGGCGCGGTGATCAAGTCGTCGGCCCCCCACCCCTCGCCGAAGCCCGAGTAGTAATTGCCCGACGAGCTGATATGCCCAAAGGTCGTGCCAAGTTGCTGCAAGCGGGCACCGAGGATGGTCGTGTCGCCAATGTCGGGTGTCGTGTCGTCGAGCAGCACCCCACCGAACGCTCCGATCGGCGGCGGGAAGCCGTTGGGCTCGAGGACATCCCAGCCGATATGGACGGCCGAGGCGTCACCGCGCCAGGCTGGTGTGCTGTGCAGCGACTCGTCATAGCCCGCTGACGCGGAAGCCGCCGAAAGGGTCGAGGCGGCGGCGAAGACGCCTGTGAATATGGCTTTAAAACGTTTTTCCATCGGTCTGCTCCTTGATTGAATGCTTAACATGCTTGCTGTCGGGGTCTTAAGTACCGACCTGAATCGATATCCTTATTGAGATCGAATCTCACGCTCTATAAAATAGCGAATGCCCGCCGCATGTCAAGCGCCTGAGAGTCACTCTCATTATCTATCTTTCATCCCGCGACACCGGCTTGTTAGCATGAGCGTGTGAAAACCCACTCCAACAGCATTGCCCCACACCCCAAACGATACTGGTGGCTAAAGCGTCTCTCACTCGCTGCGCTGGCGATCGTCGTACTACTCGTTGGCTTGCGACTCGTCTGGGGTCAGCGGGTGCAAGCGAAACTCGACCAAGCCGTTGCGGAGATCCAGTCCAAGGACGAGCCGATCCTCTTTGAGGACTTGGTGTACGAGCCGTTGCCTGATACGGAGAACGGCGCGTGGTATCTGACGCAGGCACTGAATAGCTGGCCCAGCATCCCCGGGCAGCCCGGCGTCACGATCCACGACACCGACTGGTACCTCGAAGGCGAAGAGTATTCCGAGTACGACGACCCGATCACCGACAACGCGGCGTACCTCGCCTCCTGCCGATCGGTCTTTGACTTGCTTCGACAATCGGATCAGGCCAAGCGTTCTGCGTATGGTTCAGGCCCGACTCGGCCGTTGTTTCATATGCTTCTTCCGCAGTTGGGCAACAACCGATCGCTGGCACGCTACGTCGATGATGCGGCGAAGCGCGGCCTCAAAGTCGGCGACACCGAACTCGTCTTCGAAACGATGTTGATCCAGCATGCGATCGCTCGACACTCACTGGGCGAGCCGACGGTGCTGATCGACAGCCTCGTTGCGATCTCCATCATGGCGATGAGCCGCGACTTCATCGAGCATGCGCTGCCGCAGATCGACACCGCCGACCTACGTGAGGGCCTAGCGCGCGAGCTGGCCAAGGAAGTCATCCAACGGCTGACCGATGGCATGACGCGTGAGAGTATGATCAAGGGCTTCATCGGCGAGCGTGCCGCGATGTACGACCTGTACGAATGCATGATCGATGGCACCGCCACGGCCAGCGGCCTGGTCGGCTTTGGCACCCCGATCGAATGGGTGATCGACACGCCCGGGCTAAGCCATGCCTACCGCCCGGCACTGAAAAACGCGCAGCTCTTGACCACCAACTTCTACACCGCAGCGATCGAGTCACTACGTAACGAGACGGCCCACAACGGCTTGGACGCGGACACGGCAAAGCTAGAACAAGAAGCCTACGACCACCCCGTGCTTTACCCGATGGCGGGGATGCTGCTGCCTGCCAATGGCGCGGCGATGCGAACGCTGGATCGTAGCGAGGCGCTGCTGCACTGCGCCGCGATCGCGATCGCGATCAAGCTCTATGAAGCCGACCACGGCAAGCGGCCCGACACGCTCGACCAACTCGTCCCCGACTACCTGCCCGCGATCCCCAAAGACCCGTTTAGCAAGACCGGTGAGCCGATCGGGTACAACCCCGGCGGCGTGGTGCCGAGCG
>JBGCDC010000114.1:0-3794 GCA_045105055.1 Phycisphaeraceae bacterium
CGAAGAGATGCAGATCTGGTTCAAGCTGCAGGACTACACCTCGATCAACAACCCGTACTGGCTGGCCCACGCGGCGCACGGTGTCTCACTACTCCCGGATGACCACGACTACTTCGTCGCAGGTAACAAGGTCCGTGGTCAAGCGCAGGGCGCCCCCGGAGAGAAGAAACGTTTGCGTAACCGTGTCGTCGCCGAGGGTAGGTCAGGCCTCGCGACCGACGAACGTACGCAGCTCACCGCCAAGCTGATCAGCGGCAAGACACTGGTCTGGTCGCAAGAGATTGACGACATTGATGACGGCGTCGAGGTTTATCTCGAAAAAGTCATCGAGCAGAGCGCAAGCACCCGCCAAGGCTATCTTGCGACGCTTGGTAAAGCGGTTGGCCGATGGAACGGCGGGGAGTTGGATGTCGCCGAGTCGATTCTCATGGGCATGGGTTCGCATCAGTACGTCCAAGCCGACGCGACGATCGTCTCGCGACTCCTTGCGGCGGACTTGCACTTTCGCATCTTGAATATCGAAGCGGCGAAGGCCCCGGCCGACCAGCGACAGGCCAAGATCGCTCAGGCTTACGAGAAGGCCTACATCCCGCTGATCGATAACGACGACGACCCACGGTTTAAGCAGGTGTTGTTTACGCGCTGGGCCGAAGAGGTCGGCGACGACACAGACCCATCTACGCTTCCCGCGACCGTGCGTATGGGTATCGGCGAACAGCTCACCAGCCAAGGCGCGGGTCAAGCACAGATGGCTGTGCAGGCTTCATTGCAGGCCAAACCCGCGATCCCCGCCGAGGCTGAGCGTTGGTGGGCCCAAGTCAACCAGCAAGTCGCCGCCGCTGAAACGCTGCTAGAACGAGCGGTCAGGTTCAACACGACCTTGACGGGCGAAGAGATGGAAGCGGGCCCAGTCCTTGCTCGAGGCCTCTACAACCTCGGCACGAACCAATACTGGCTGGCTGAACTTGAAAAGTCGATCGATGAAGACCGTAACATTGGTTGGCAGCCTTATTACGAAGTGGCCCGGACATGGCTGTCCGTGGCTCAGCGTGTGCCCGAAGCGGATCAAGCCGAGCAGGCGATCACGTTCGCGATTGGTCTGCTGCTGCCTGTCGACTTGGCGCTAAACAAAGACAGCATTCGCGAAGCTTCGGTTCGAGACACTTATAAAGAAGCATTCGAATTAATCAACGAGCGTTGGCCACAAGCCGATGCGGCACAGAACAACCGCTTGTACGCGGGCTTCCACCTGTTTGAAAAGGTCGGCGACTTGCAGCAAGCGGCGGCGGTCTACAACGCATTGCCCAGCACGCACCGCGACTACTTTCAAGCCAAGCGGCAGATGGTTTACGCGCTGCACCGCAACTACCGCAGTCAGTCGGACCGATTGCGTCTGATGATTGCGACCAAGCCGTTGAATAATCCGCCAGAGGGTCTCAACGCCGAGCAAATTGAAGAATTCAACAAAAGTAAATTGCTTTGGCAGCAGCAGCACGACGCGCTGCAGGAAGACATCACACGCAAGCGTGACATGATTGTCGAAGAAGCCGAGCTCGTTGTCCTCGATGGTAAGGACGAAGCAGACAATGCGAACCTACCAACACAGCGTTTCGCGGCTGCGACGGCGCTCGGTGCTTGCCGAGTTGTGCTCGCGGGTATGGAAGCGGACGCGGGTAACACCGACAAGGCGATGGACATGCTCAAGGGCTTCGAGACGCAGTATGCTCCGGACGGTCCGTACGCTGGCCTCGCAGAACTGCAAGCCAACGCCGAAGGCGCGAAGGTCACCTTGCAAGGCTTGGTTCAGTCGGCACAGGAGCAACGCATCCTGACACTGCTCGACGCGAAGCGGACCAATGAGATGGCCAAGCAGGCCGCGGTGATGATGGAGCAATCGCCTGATGTGGCGGCGGCGGTGATCAACGGCGTGCTGCAACGCATCCGTGCCGAGATCGACCGCGAAAAGCGTGCCATCGAAGCGGCGGCGTTTAATCTGCAGAAAGAACAGGCCCGAGAGAACATCAAGTTCTTCGCGGATGCCGCGGTGGACTTGGGCGAGTTGCTGGTTCGCTGGGCTCGTGAGCAAGGCTTCGACAAGAAGAAGATGGCGGCGTATGAGATGCCCTTGGCCGACTCGCTGATGTTGGCTGACCGTGGTCAGCAGGCCGTCGAGATCATGGAGCCGATCTTGGAACTTTATGCAAGTACTCACAGCATTTTGATTCGTACGGGCCGAGCGCATCTTTCGGTTTTCAAGAAGACCAAGCAGCCGAAGAATTATGAAGCGGCGATGAGTCACTTCTCCAAAGTCATCCAGTACTACAACCAGCGTAATGAAAAACCAGCGCCGTATTGGGATGCGTGGATGGGTATCTTTGAACTCATGGATGCGGCCGGAGGCGACCCTGCGAAGTCCATCCCTAAACGTGCCCGGATGCTCTATGGCGTTGATGAAAACCTTGGCGGACCAGACTTCAAAGAAAACTTCGAGATCATCATCAAACGCAACGGCGGCGTCGAACGACTTCAGCCACAGCCCGGTGCCGCGCCTGTCGAGGCCGAGCCCACATCCTTCTTTTACGAACTCTATAACTTGCCCTACAAGATCGTGTCGCTTTAAACCGCTTCTGTAAATCACGACCGATCATTATTTTGGAAACGCAATCGCTATGGCCATCGAACAACGCAATATTCCCGGTACCGACCTGTCCGTCTCCCTCTTAGGCTTTGGTAACTTCACCTTCGGCGTCAACTGGTGGATCGACATCACCGACGAAGACGCGATCGCTATCCAGAACGCGGCCTTCGATCACGGCGTCACCTTCTTCGACACGGCCCCGGCCTACGGCAACTGGCGTGCGGAGAAGCTGCTCAAAGACACCGTCGCCTACGCGGGCCGAGACAACGTGGTGATTTCCACCAAGTTTGGCTACGACCTCGTGTCCGACCCCGGCGAAGAGGGCAGCCACCGCGAGCGTAAGCAAGATTTTTCGCCCGCCGCGATCTTCGCTGAGTGCGAAAAATCGTTGGTGAACATGGGCATCGACTGTATCGATCTGTACCAAGCCCATAACGTCCGCCACAACCACTACAACGATGAAGTGCTCGGCGCGATGGACACGCTCAAGAAACAAGGCAAGATCAAGGAGTGGGGCGTCGCGCTCGGCCCGGCGATCGGCTGGCGCGAAGAGGGTCACGACGGCCTGCTCAAGCACGGCGCCGCCACCGCGCAGACGGTCTTTAACATGTATGAGCAGGAGCTTGGCCGAGAGCTCTGCGAGATCTGTGAACACACAGGCAAGGGCGGCGTGATCGCGCGTGTTCCGACCAACTCAGGCATCCTCGATGACGAGTTCAAGAGTCCGGATCACCAGTTTCCCGAGAAAGATCACCGCAAGTTCCGCGACCGTAATTGGCTTGTCTACGGCCTGAAGAAAAACGAGATGGTTCGGCCGTTGGCACATGACCTTGGGTTAAATCTTCGGCAGTTCTCGATGCGTTGGTTGGCAAGTCAGCCGGGCTTCGTGAGCGTTGAGCCGAACATCCTGAGCGTTGAGGATGTCAAGGATTATGCGATCGGCTGTGACGGCACGAAGCTGCCCGACGATGTGCTTAAGCAGATCGACGATTGGTATCAAGACGACTTTGGCCTTGGGCCTGATGCGCACCCCTGCGATCACAAGTCGTCCTTCGCCGAGGATGGCAAGGTTCGCAGCCAATACGTCGCGCCGGAGTTAGAGACAGCGAGTTAGAGCAACTTGCATTATTTCTAGCCCGGCTCGTGCTCCTTCTCC
>JBGCDC010000115.1:0-1484 GCA_045105055.1 Phycisphaeraceae bacterium
TCCAGGCGACAAAGAGCTCAGCGAATCCTTCGTCCGCATGCTCGATAAAGCGGATCCGATGCCGCCTAAGAAGAGCAACAAGAAGCTCACTAAAGAAGAGATCGATCTCATCGGCCGATGGATCGACCAAGGCGCTAACTACGAGACGCACTGGTCCTACACCCCCGTCGTCAAGACCGCACCCCCGGAAGTCGAGAACGAAGCGTGGGTCGCGAACAACGTCGACCGGTTCATCTTGGCCAAGCTCGAAGCGCGCGGCATCGAGCCCTCGCCGATCGCCGACAAGCGCACGCTGCTTCGCAGGGTGACCTACGACCTCACCGGCCTGCCGCCGACGCCTGAACAGACCGAAGCCTTCCTCAACGATCCTTCGCCTCAGGCTTACGAGAACTACGTCGATTCACTATTGACTAAAGAGACCTACGGCGAGCACATGGCCGTGTGGTGGCTCGACTTGGTTAGGTTCGCGGACTCGATCGGCTTCCACAGCGACAACCCGATGCCAGTTTGGCCCTACCGCAACTGGGTCATCGACAGCTTCAACGCCAACATGCCGTTCGATCAGTTCACGCTGATGCAATTAGCGGGCGACAAACTCGCCGACGAGCCGACGCGCGAGATGCTGATTGCCAGCGCGTACAACCGCCTTGCACCTATGACTGAAGAAGGCGGCGCTCAGCCTAAGGAGTACCGCGCGATCCAAAACGCCGACCGCGTCTCCAACTACTCTGATGTTTGGCTGGGGTCATCCGTCGCCTGCGCCCAGTGCCACGACCACAAGTTCGACCCCATCAGCGCAGAAGATTTTTACACCCTCGCCGCTTTCTTTGGCGACCTCAATGGCGCGTCGATTAGTTGGGAAAAATTCTACGCACGCAATCGTCCGCCCATCGTCTTTGTTCCGCAAGACGAAGCACAACAAGCAAAAATCGAATCCCACGAAGCGAAGTACTACGCCTTCATTAAAAAGCACCCCGCGGCGATCCGCATCGAAGACACCGAGTCAAACCGCCACCCCAAGCCGCCCCTGCCGGGCCCAGACGAGATCTCGCCCGAGGATAGCAAAGCCTTCAAAGCACTTTTGAAGGAACGAGAACAACTAGCGAAAGACGTCCCCGTCGTCATGGTCTCACGCGACCTCGACAAACCCCGGACCGTCCGTCTCCTCGCCCGAGGCGATTGGCAGGACCAGACCGGCAAGATCGTCACACCCGCTACCCCCACCTTCCTCGGCGGGCCACGTTCTACCCAAGACAATCGCCTCGACCGACTCGACCTCGCCAAGTGGACCGTCTCACCAGACAACCCCCTCACCGCACGCGTCGTCGCCAACCGCCTCTGGGGCAAGTACCTCGGCACCGCCATCTCAAGCAACACCATCGAGCTCGGCAGCCAAGGCATCCCCCCCACACACCCCAAGCTCCTAGACTACCTCGCAGCTCAGTTCGTCGATAACGACTGGGACCTCAAAGAGATCATCCGCC
>JBGCDC010000116.1:0-3978 GCA_045105055.1 Phycisphaeraceae bacterium
AGCGTGATACTGGTATATTTGCCGTATGAGTCAAGAGCATCCAAACAATCCCATGCATGGGGTGACGCTTGAGAAGGTTGTCACGGAATTGATGGAGCACTACGGCTGGGATGGATTGGCACAGCGCGTCAACATCAATTGCTTTAAGAGCGATCCATCGATCAAGTCATCGCTCACGTTTTTGCGCAGAACGCCTTGGGCTCGGGAAAAAGTGGAGCGTCTCTATCTCTCGACGTTTGACAATAACCCTTATTAGGCTATTCCCGGCACCCTGTGTTTTAGATGCTTTGTCCGCCCGGGCGTGGCCCGGCGGCTGCGTGATCGGATTAGGCCGTTGAATGGTGGTCTGCTACATTGAAACGTTGTGTTTCCCTTATACACGAGTGCTCATGTCAACATTTATCATTCCCGTTCGTGCGTTTGTTGTCGTTCTTTTGCTTGTCTTGCTGAGTTCGGCTGGTTTGTCGGCGGTGGCTGGGTCGAGCGTTGCGACGGATCGGCCGAACATTCTGTTTTGTATGTCTGATGATCAGTCTTTCCCGCATGCGAGCGCGTATGGCGAGCCGGTGCTTCAGACGCCGGTGTTTGATCGGATTGCGCGAGAGGGCGTTTTGTTTACGCAGGCGTATTGTGCGTCGCCGTCTTGTACGCCGTCGCGGAGTGCGGTGTTGACGGGGCAGGATATTTGGCGGTTGGGCGCGGGCGGGCAGTTGTTCGGGACGTTGCCGGTTGAGCATCCGGTGTATACGGATCTTTTGGAAGAGGCGGGTTATCACGTTGGTTACTCGGACAAGGGCTGGGCTCCGGGCAGCATCGATAAGGGGGGTCGCAAGACGAACCCGGCGGGGAGCAAGCAGTTCAAGGATTTTGAGTCGTTTATGAAAGACGCCAAGGACGGTGAGCCTTGGTGTTTTTGGTTTGGCAGCCGAGACCCGCACCGTGGCTATAAGAAGGGCAGCGGCGTGGCGTCGGGGATGGACCCGAGCAAGGTGCGCGTGCCTAGCGTTTTCCCGGACACGGCCGAGGTGCGCAGCGACATCTGCGACTACTTCAATGAGATCCAGCGGTTTGACCGAGAGATCGGCGAGATGCTGAAGATGCTCGAGGCGGCGGGCCAGTTGGAGAACACGATCGTTGTGGTGACGAGCGATAACGGCATGCCGTTCCCGCGCGCGAAGGCGAACCTTTACGACCTCGGGGCACGGATGCCTTTGGCGATCCGCTGGCCGAAGCAGGTGCCGGGCGGTCGGACGGTGGATGACTTTGTGAACCTGACCGATCTGGCACCGACGTTTCTGGAAGCCGCTGGGGTGGCTCGGCCTGAGCAGATGACGGGGCGTAGCCTGGTAGAGTTGCTGGCTTCCGAGGCGTCGGGCAGGGTCGAAGAGGAACGGGACTTTGTCGTGACGGGGCGCGAGCGGCACGCGTGGTGTCGGATCGATGGCAAGGGCTATCCGGCGCGGATGATCCGCACGAGGGACTACCTCTACATCCGCAATTATGAGCCTGACCGCTGGCCCGCGGGGACGTTTCGGATCAAAACGAACGAGGGGCACTACGGCGACATCGATGCCTCGCCAACAAAGAACGTCCTGATTGATGGGCGGGACAAGTGGCCGGGGCTGTTCGATCTGTCTTTTGGCAAGCGGCCTGCGGAGGAGCTTTATGACTGCGCAAAAGACCCGGAGCAGGTGGTGAATCTTGCAGCGGATCCCGCTTACCAAGCGGCCTTGAAGGGGTTACGAAAACAGTTGGACAATCACTTGGCCGTGACGGGTGACGCGCGTGCGACGGACGCGAAGCCGGTGTGGGACGATCTGCCTTACTACGGCAGAAGCCGGTGGGAAGTGTTGCCCGAGTAGGCGGGCGGCGAAGAGAAACGTGCGACATCAAAACGCCGAATACCAACGGTTGATTTTCTGCATCATCGGATGGCTTGGGATGGCCGGATATTGCCGGTGTTGATCCAGACTTCTTGCCAGTGTCCCATGCGGTATCGGCCGTCGCCGAGGAGGGTGGTCAGCGCGGTGATTTTTCGGTCGATGTCGGGTTCGATGGCGCGTTCTTGGCCGGGGGGCAATCCCCAGACGATTCGGCAGGCGACAGGTTCGACGCCACGCGCGGGGACGACGAGGGTGTTGATGACCAGTCGGATGCGGTCACGCTCGTCGCGGATGTTGACGGAGATGGAGTCGATGAAATCGATGGCGGGGGTGTCTTTGAGGGTGGCGATGAGTGCGAGGGCTGCGTCGACTTCTGGGCCTTGCCAGCGGTATTCGCCGTGGTTGTCGCGGGGTCGGAAGTCGGAGTTGACGCCTAGGATGCGGGGTAGGGTTGGGTCGGCGAGTTCGTCGAGTCGTTTTGGGCCGAACATCTGGAAGCCCATGTTGTCGATGACGTGGTAGCCGTCGCGGGAGGGCAGGCCTGTGTTCGCGTTTCGCATCTGCACGATTGCGGCGGGGGTGCGGAAGTCGAGGTCGATCTCGATGGTGCCTTGCGGCGTTCGGCGTACTTGGCGGAGCTCGCGGACAAGGTCGTGCTGATCGCGGAGCATCTTTGCAGCGGCGGTGAGGCCGGCGCGGTTCAGCGGCTCTGGGCCGACGAGTTGCGCGAGCTCGGCGCGGAGCTGGTTGAGCTCGGCGGGTGCAAGGTTGGCCTCACTGGAGAAGCGGACGTCCTCGGCGGTGATGGGCTGGGCGTGGTGGGTGTTGACGTAGGCCTCGAGGCGCGAGGTGCCGAAGTGCCAGCCCAGCGCGACGGCAAGGATCGCCCCGGCGAAGCCCGCGAACTTCACGCCGAGCAGCGTGCGCTTCGGATCCCACTTGGGGTCGGCGGATTTTTTCCGCGTGGTTTTCTTCTTCGTCGTCTTTTTCTTGTTGGATAGGAACCAGCCCATAGCGACCTCCGTTGTGTACCTTGATCATTGATATCGGCGGATGGGCCAAGATCACCGTAAGGAACGGGGTTCGATGGGATGGCGGCCCGGGCTCATTCTCCCTCCGAGAGGGAAGTCGGGGGATGAGGGTGGGGCGTCAAGCGAACTGCGGCAATTTGCTTATTTCGCTGTGATTACCGCGTTAGACCCGTACCTCGGCCCTTTCCCTCGGAGAGAGAGGGAGCAAGACAAGTCATCGCAGCGCCAGCCGAACGAGTTGATCGCAAAGGTCCGGGAACGTGGTGCCCGCGTGTTTGGCGGCTTTGGGGACCAGCGAGTGGGAGGTGAAGCCGGGCATGGTGTTGGCTTCGAGGATGTAGGCGTTGAACTGCTCGTCGACGATGAAGTCGATGCGGGCGACGTGTCGGCAGCCTAACGTTTCAAATGCTTGTTTCGCGGCGTCTTCAACCGCGGCGATGCAGGCCGGGTCCAGGTCGATGTCGAAGTGGTACTGCGTGTCGTCGCGGGTGTACTTCGCGTCGTAGTCGTAGAACGCGGCGGCGGGGACGATGTGGATCGGCGGGAGGGTTTGTCGTTCGCCGGTGTCGAGGTCTTGGAGCACGCCGACGGTGAGTTCTAGACCTGAGACGAATTTTTCGACCATGAGCCGATCATGCTCTTCAAAGAGTTTGGCGGTCGCGGCGTCTGCGTCTTCTTCGGTTTGGCATACGGCTAGGCCGTAGCTCGAACCTTCATCCAATGCCTTGACCACGCACGGCGCGGGGAGCGATCGCTTGTCGCCTTTCTTGATCAGCTCGGCCTCAGCGGTCGGCAGGCCCGCCTCTTGTAGAACGCGCTTGGTCTCCCACTTGTCCATGCACAGCCGAGCGGCGGCCTCCTTGCAACCGACATACGCAAACCCGCTGTCTTCGAGGATCGCCTGCATCGGCCCGCCCTCGCCCCAAGGCCCGTGCAACACGGGGAACACGACCTGCACGGCGAGCTGCTTCGCATCCTCAAGCGCGGTCAGATCGCCCGGCAAGATGTCGCGTTCATAAACCGTATGCCCAGCATCACGCAGCGCTTGAGCGACCTGCCCGCCG
>JBGCDC010000117.1:0-8142 GCA_045105055.1 Phycisphaeraceae bacterium
TCGTCTTCGTCGTGGTCGGGCTTGTCTGCCTGCTTAAGGGCTACACGTTCCACAAGATCATGACGGTCGCGATCCTAGTCATCCTCGGCGCGATGCTCGGCTACTGGATGGGCCTCGAAATCCAAGGCCCGCCGTTCGTCGTGGCCGGTTGCGTCGCAGCGCTGCTCGCAGTGTTGGCGTTCCCACTAATGAAATACGCGATCGCTGTGCTCGGCGGTCTCTCAGGCGCCTTCATCGGCTCGAACCTCTGGGCAGGCTTCGGCCGAGTGCTTGATGCCTCCGCTCAGCAGCGCATCGATACGCAAGGACAAGAGGTCGCAGCGAGCAGCATGATTGTTCGCGCTGCAGAAGTTATGCCCGCCGACGCATATTGGGTTGGAGCTTTGATCGGCTTGATCGGCTGCGGCTTCGCGGCATTCGCGCTCTCTAAGATCACCATCCACCTGTTCACCTCGGTCAGCGGCTCGACCGTCGCGGTCTTTGGCGTTATCGCCCTGCTCCTGTCCATCGAGACTTTCCGCGACACGGTTGCCAGCGAGCTAACCCGCAGCGCACTGGTCATCCCACTACTTGTGTTTGTCCCCGCGGTCATCGGCTTTTTGATCCAAGAAAAAGCATCCGGCGCATGGGGCGGTGGCGGAGAGCAGCCCGCAGCGAGCTAGCACAGCCAATCAACCAAACGCTTAAGAACGGCTTACACCTCCCGATGGTGTCGGCCGTTTTTTATTTCGCATGCTTTTCATCGACGTAGCCGTAGCTCGCGAGAAAAGCCACAGCCTCTTTCATGATCAATGCGTAGTAATCCGGCGTGCCGTCCTTTGGCTTACGGAACGATGAATGGTTAAAGAAGCTGTGCTTTGCACCTTCGTACTCGACGAGCTTACCGACGATACCAAGCTTTTCACAGCGCTTCGCAAACGCGCGAACCGAACCGATCTTGACCGTCGTGTCCGCGTCGCCATGAAAGGTGAGCGAGGGCGGCTGATCCTTATGGACATGGTGCAGCGGCGAGATGATCAGCGGATCGTCGCCCGGGACCCTCTTCGCGCCGTAGCCGTTCTTTGGCGACGTATCGATCACCGGGTTGTACAGGATCATCAGGTTCGGCACGCTGCTAATCGAGCCGTCTTCCGACTTGGCATCAAAGCCCTTGAGCACACCTGTGCACGCCGCGACGTGACCGCCCGCCGATCCACCGGCCGCTACGATGCGATTCGGATCAATGCCCCATTTTTTCGCATTGGCACGTAGGTATCGCACAGCACTCTTGCCGTCTTCAACACAAGCCAACGGCGAGGTGCCATGCCTGCTCTTGACCCGATACTCTGCGGAGATCGCGACCATCCCCAACGCGGCGAGGTCCCTACTGTGGGCGTAAAACTGGTTTGGGTTTCCACTTGACCAGCCGCCGCCGAAGAAGAAAACGATCGCGGGGCGTTTATCGTCCGCCGACCATCCCTCAGGCTTAAAGACATGTAAGCGCAGCTGGACTGGCTTACCTTTGGCCGTCTCAGTTTTCTTATAAACAACAAGCTCGGGCTTTACGGGCTGCGCGGGCTCCAAAGCCATTGTTGGCAGGGCCGTCATACTGAGAAACGCCCCAGCGAGAACCGTCAGGACTGTTCGACGTAGAAATGAAGCGGTGTAAGGCGTCATACGATTCCTTGCTGTATCTGATGAATTGTTCCCGCGTCAGCATAACGACTGACCGATACTACGAATACCTGACGCTCAGCGATATGATGCTGTTGCATCCCGCACACGGAATACTCCCATGGCTAATCCTTTCCAACAACTCACCGTCGCCGCCCTGTTGCTCGCCGCCGCGCCCATCGCGATTTCACAAAACAACGAGGCGGGCCAAAACGACGAAAATTCGCGCGAGCAGCGTAACGACGATCGCCAATCTCGCTGGCAGATCCCAGACGACGCAACCAGCGAAAGCAACCGCATGCTCGACCGCATCCTCAAGCGGTACCCCGATAGCGACGCCGACAAGGACGGCAAGCTCGACGCCGACGAAGCCCGCGTCTTCATTGAGAAACAACGCGAGCAATGGCGCGAGCGCGGCAACTGGCGACGCAACCGCCTCGAGCCCACCTTCGACGACGTGAAGTACGGCCCAGATGATAAGCACCACTTCGACCTCTACCGTGCCGAAGCCGAAGGCCCTACACCCCTCGTCATCTTCTTCCACGGCGGACAATTCATCACCGGCGACGAACGCAGCTTCCGCCCCTTCGACATCCGTGGCCTACTCGCCGCGGGCATCTCTGTCGCCTCGATCGACTACCGCGAGACGAACGCCGCGCCCTTCCCCGGCCCGTTCGACGACGCAGAGATGGCGATCCAGTTCATCCGCTTCTATGCCGAGCAACTCAACATCGACCCCACACGCGTCGGCGGTATGGGCGACGAAGCAGGCGGCAACCTCGCGTTGTACCTCGCGCTACAAGACGACCTCTTCGATCAAGAGACGCGCAACAAATTAAAAGAAGGCACCATCGACGACCCGCGTCAAGCGCTACCCGATGGCCCGATCGAGTTACCCAAGGACAAAGAAGACAAAGACGAAACAGAGGAATCAGACCCCGCAGACCAAACCGATGAATCCGAAGAATCTGATCGGGATCAAGAACTCGAACAGGAACAAAGAGACGAAGGAGAAACGGTCGAGTCGCTCGACGACATCCTCCTCGAGGAACTGATCCCGTGGGATGCCGATGCGATCAAAGCAGCCTCGACAAAGCTAAAGGCCGCGGTCGCACTACACCCCATCGCGACGTTTGATCCCCGTGCATGGGCCAAGCACAAGCTGCCGATGAACGATCATGAACGTCTGATGACGAAGTACCTCGACGTCCGCTACCTCGAGCCGCTCAACGACCCAGACGTTATCGAGATCGTCGAGCGCGTCTCACCATTGGCGTTGATCTCGCCGGATGATCCACCGCTACTGCTCATCAGTATGTACGAGGACATGCCGCTACCCGAGAACACGGTGTGGACGATCATGCGCCACCACCCCAAGCAGTCGCAGCTCATCGGTAGCACGCTGCGTAGCAAAGGTGGCCAAGCCATCATCCGCTACAAGGGCATGAAGAACGACCCCGAAATCAGATCAACCGAGTTTCTTACCGAACGCCTGAAGTGATATTCTGGACGATCGCGTCGACTGACTCGGGCATGTTCTGATGCGTGCCGAGGTAGGTTGGCCAATCGCGGACGGCGTTGCCGTTGACTTCTTCGCCTGGCCATTTACGTGTGGCATCGACGCCGAGCTTTTGGCCAGCGCCGAGCCGAGGCGCGGCGTGATCGAGGATATCTAGCGGGCCATTGACGATCTCTAAATCTCTACCTGGATCGACGTTGGCGCAGAGGTGGAACAATACCGCTTCGTGATTGTGGACGTCCACGTCTTCATCCACAACAACGATAAATTTCGTCCAGGCCATCTGCCCCGCGCCCCAGATCGCGTGCATGATCCGGCGGGCCTGCAGCGGGTATTCCTTCTTGATCTTAATGAACGCGCAGTTGTGAAACGCGCCGAACATCGGCAGGTCGTAGTCGATAATGTCCGGGACCAGCGTCTTGAGCAGCGGCAAGAAGATCCGCTCCGTCGCCTTGCCGAGGTAATAGTCCTCCTGCGGCGGCGGACCGACAACGGTCGTGGCATACACAGGCTTCTCGCGCATCGTGACCGCGGTCGCGGTGAAGATCGGATAACGATCCGGCAGCGAGTAGAAACCCGTGTGGTCGCCGAAGGGCCCTTCGAAGACTTCATTTTCAGGGTCTAATGGCTTGGCGTCTTTGTCGTTGGGGTTGTAGCCGATGCCGTCCGCTTGCGTGGAGACGTAGCCCTCGATGACGAGCTCCGCGTTAGCGGGTACGTGCATGTCGATGGACTTGCACTTCACGAGTTTGATCGAGCCTTTGTTAAGGAAGCCTGCGAAGAGCAGCTCGCTGATACCAGGCGGAAGCGGCGCCGTCGCGCTGTAAGGCAAGACACTTTCGCCGCCGAGCACAATGGCGCAAGGCATACCGGTCGAGTGATCGCCCTTAGCCTCGTTGTGTTTTTTCCACGCACGCCAATGGCTCGCTCCGTCGTGGTGGACGTGCCAGTGCATCGCGGTGTGGGTCGCATCAATCAGTTGGGCGCGATACATCCCGATGTTGCGCGACGGGCGTGGCTCGCCCTCAGGTTTACCCGCATCGTCGGGGTGGATCGTGTACATGCCCGCGAGGGTGATGTATCGGCCCAGGCCCGCGGCAGTCCCCGATTGCTCTGGCGACAGCGGATAGCCGCAGGTGCGCGGGTCGCCGTCATCTGGCCAGCACTTGATGATCGGCAGCTTGGTGAGGTCGATCTCATCGCCGGTCTTCACAACTTCTTGGCAAGCGCCTTTACTGACAATCTTCGGCGGGAGCTGCGCGATCTTCGCTAGCTCAAGCCCCTTCTTCAGCTTCTCCATTAGCGTGTTCGGCGGCTCAGGCTTGACGAGGTCCGCAACACGCTGGGCCAAGCCTTCCAGCCCAAACTCTTCACAGCCCAGCGCCATCTCGATCCGCCGATAGCTGCCGAACGCATTGATCAGCAGCGGCATCTCGCTGCGTGATCCATCGGGCAACGTGACGTTTTCAAACAGCACCGCCTTGCCGCCTAGGCCATGATGAAGCGGATCGGTTTGCGCCGCGTGATCCGACAGACGCGCGGCAGGTGTTTTACTAACGCGGTCCGCGATCGCTGCGACCTCGAGCATGCATGACACGGGCTCAGTGACGCGGTGGAGTTCACCGGCTTGCTCGAGCGCTTCAACGAATTGTTGTAAAGATGCGTATGCCATCGCTGCGGATTACTTGATTGGGCCTGCAGGTTTAACCGCGAACTTACCACTACCCGCCGCGGCGATGAGGATGCAGAGCGTCAGCAAGATGAAGTTCTTGGAGAAAGCGGGGCCACTCTCTGGCCACCAGTCCGGGCCCATTGCGATGATGAAGCTCAGGAGCATCAGCCCGATGAGGATCGCGGAAGTACGGGTGAGCACGCCAATGACAAGGAGAACACCGACGACGAGCTCTGCCCATGGCAGCGCGTAGCCGTAGGCTTTGCCTAGGAACTCAGGCATCGGCGCTTGGCTCGCGACGAACGAAGCGAAGCCGTTCATCTTGTCTAGGATGCTCGCCTCGCCCGCAGGCATGAGCTTACGGACGCCAGCGAAAACGAACAGCACGCCGAGCGTCACGCGGTTAAGCAGCAAGGCTGCACTAATGAGATTGGTTTCAGATGGTTTCATCGTTCGACTATAGCCCTATGAAAGTGGTGCGTTACGAAAAAATTACGAACCCAGTTCCTTAGCCCGCGCAAAGGCGGCGTTGATCGCTTCGATGATCGAACTATGCACTTGCTTGGCATCGAGGCAATTGGACGCCGCGAGGGTCGTGCCGCCAGGCGACGTCACCTTGCGGCGGAGCTCGGCTGGGTCTTCGCCCGATTCTGCGAGCAGCTTGCCAGAGCCCATGAGCGTTTGCGCGACGATCTGCCGGGCGTGATCCCCTAGGCCTAGGTCGATCGCGGCACGCTCCATGGCTTCGGCGAGGTAGAACAGATACGCCGGGCCCGAGCCAGAGATGGCGTTGATCGCGTCGATCATCGGCTCGTCTAGCTCGACGATTTTTCCGACCGCTGCGAACAGTTGCTTGGCCAACGCATCATCACCCTGCTTCGCCGATCCGCCCAGCGCGATACCCGCCATGCCTTCGCCGACCAATGCCGGTGTATTGGGCATCACGCGAACGATTCGGCATGGCTTACCCGCAAGTGAAGCGATCTTTTCCGAGGACAGCCCAGCCATGATGGAGATCAAGATTTGATCATCCGTGCAGCTGCTTAGCTGTGGGCCAACCTGCACAAAGATCTGCGGTTTGACCGCGAGCAAGATTTGATCCGCCTGCTGCACCACATCGCTATTCTCTGCTGTTGTCGCGCAGCCCCACTGCGTAAACACATCTCGGTTCGTATCGGACGGGTCTGATGCGATGATGTCCTTGGGGTCCAGCACGCCGCGCTTAATAGCTCCGCCCGCGATTGCCTGCGCCATGTTCCCGCAGCCGATGATTCCAAGCCGGTATTGCATGGCTAGATGATAACCGGGGGATCAAAAGTCTTCGGGCAAGATAAATCGCTGGCTCAATCGATCGAACGCGAGTTGGTCTTTATTCGCCGCATACCATTCTTGGATTTCGACATTCGAGCCACGCGTATCGATAAGTTGCAGAACATTCAGCCGGAGGCTGTAAGCGTTCCTTCGGATATAAGGGAGCCGCGATGCCTTGGGGAGCTGTGCGATAAGCGTTCCCAACGCTTCAACATTTCCGAGCTCAGCGAACTGTAGCGCTAGGCTAGATGGGCTAATCGAAAGCCTTTCATTATTTGCACGTTCCCAGCAGGCGTCGATGGTTTTAGTCAAGTCGTAATCAGGCAGTGACTTGAGGATATCGATGAACTGGCTTGCCAACGGCGAATTGATCGTGGCTTCGTGTAGCTTGGGATAAAGCGCCGGATCGCCGAGGTCCACAGCCGCTTGGAACCACAGCAAGCTAATCTCGCCGCCGTCGCTCTTCAGACGCGTCTCAATGACTGATTGAATATCTTTGGTCCATCCGCTCAGAATGATCATGTTCAAGGCGATCGCTGATTCCGTGCGATTCACCGCTGCGGCACATCCCTTGCGAAGGTCGTCGGCGTCCATCCGCCGCAAAGCGTTCTCTACATAATGGAACATTCGCGTTCGCTGGGCAACCTGTTCGAGGACGAGGTCGAAGTGCTCTGATGGAAAGACCATGAGACGATCAACCGTTGGATCAGCACTTGATACGCTTTCAAGTTTTTCCGCGACACCACGAAGATCGGCGATATAGGTCTCGACCTGATCGCGCGAAGGATTCGCTGGGAGCACGATGCTTGTGATGTCGGGGGTGGTTGGCTCGGGCTTTACTTCATTCTTCGGCCTTAACCTCATCTGCAGTTCTTGCTGGAGTTCTCGCTGCTTATTTGTGAGTTGATTTAATTCCCCACGAATCTCATCCGCTGTTCTTTCCGCAGGCTTGTCTTGTGTCTTGTCTTGTGCCTCGGCTTCTACTTGCGCAGTTTGTTCTACGGCAGGCGGCTCGTCCGCGCTCACAGACATGGTCACCAAGCAGGTTAAGGCTAAAATAAGGCGTAATGGAACGTTGCGCAGCAGCATATTAAACTCACCAGTACTGGATCAAAGAGTCGCTCTACGCGTCAAAGGGCAGAACTAATTGTAGGTACGCCATGCTACAAGACGTGTCAGAAACGATGGATTTTAGATGACTTGATAGATACGGATAGTGCTCAAACAGCTCCGTACCATGCCACAACATCTAATCATTTCGTGACGTAAAACAGTAAAAAATCTGGGTCGATTGAGCGAAGATCAAAAATCTTCGGGTACCACAAATCGTTGGCGGAGCTGATCGAAAACAAGCTTATCTTTGTTTTCTTTGTACCACTTCTGGATGTCTTTATTTGAGCCGCGGTAATCGATGTATCGCAGCACGTTGGTCCGCCGCATGTTGTAGCTGGACGAGTGGCTCATATAGCTGGTCGTTTGACGGAGCTGGTCAATCAAAGAACCAAGCGCATCAACGTTGCCATAGGAAGCGGTCTTCGCCGCAAAGCTTGTGTAGCTGACCGAAAGCTTGCCTTCGCGGGCACGACTCCAGCAAACATCGACCGTGTGGGCCAGGTCGTAGTCCGGAAGCATCTCGAGCATATTGATGAATTGGCTTGCGTATCGCGACTGGGTCGTGATCTCATGCAGCTTCGGGTACAGCGTTGGCTCATCAAGCTCGACCGCGGCTTGGAACCAAGCGGGCGAAATCGAGCCGTCGGCACCGTTGATATGCTCAATGATTTGCGGACGGATATCTTCGACCCAGCCATGCATCACGATGATGCCGATATTGTTGGGATTCTCGCCGATCGATGCGACAAATCGTTCTCGCATTTTTTCAGGGTCCACTTCGCGCATCGCGTAGTTCGCGTAGATACGCAGCGACGTGCGGTTGGCCATCTCGGTAATCAACAGGTCGTAGTGCTTAACCGGCAAGTCTTTGAGC
>JBGCDC010000118.1:0-3710 GCA_045105055.1 Phycisphaeraceae bacterium
TGCGTGCCGGCACGCAGTGTGGAACCCAGCACGCCAGCCACGATACGTATGTAATCAATCGGAATACGATGAAAAACTACGCATCATCAAACCCATGCACACTCACCCAGTGGCCCGGCTCGCCAGGCACTTCTTTCAACGGCGGGCGATCGAGCAGGCTTGAGCGCGTCACAAATTCGACGCCTTCCATTGCCTCGGCATTCATCTCGGCGGTTTCTTCTGCGGTGGTTTCGATCGAGTGGGTCCGCCCTTGCGCTTCGTCGGTGAAGTAACTAATCGGGCTAGGCACATCGCCGAGCAACATGATCCGCTGCTTCTCGCGGTTGGGGTCTGGGCTCGGGGCCGCAGACAACAAAGCACGGGTGTACGGGTGCAGCGGGTTCGCGTAGAGCGTGTCACGATCCGCGATCTCAACAATCTTGCCGAGGTACATCACCGCGATGCGATCGCAGAAGTGTTCGACGACCGCGAGGTTGTGCGCGATGAAGAGGTAAGACAAGTTGAACTCATCTTTCAGATCCTGCATCAGGTTGAGCACTTGGCTCTGAACGGACACGTCCAGCGCGGAGACGGGTTCGTCACAGACGATGAACTTAGGCTCGAGCGCAAGGGCTCGTGCGATGCCGATGCGCTGCTTTTGTCCGCCGGAGAATTCGTGCGGATAGCGGTCGTAGTGCATCGGTTGCAAGCCGACTTTATTGAGTAGGTCGCGTACGCGGTTTTCGAGTGCGGCGCCGCTGAGGATCCTGTGGACCTTGAGGGGTTCGCCGATGATTCGGCCGACGGTCATGCGCGGGTTCAGTGAGCCGCCGGGGTCTTGGAAGATGATCTGCATCTCTTTGCGGAGCTGCTTCATGCGAGACGACGAGGCGGCGAGAACATCTTCGCCGTCGAAGTTGACGCGACCCGCGGTCGCATCGATGAGTCGGAGGATGGATCGGCCGACGGTGGACTTGCCGCAGCCGGACTCGCCGACAAGCCCGAGCGTCTCGCCTTGGTGCACGGTGAACGACACGTCGTCGACGGCTTTGACGTTGCCCACTTGCTTACGCAGCAGGCCACGCTTGACCGGGAAGTAGGTCTTGAGGTTACTGACCTGCAACAGGGGCTTTGCGGTCTGTATCGGAACGGCGGGTGCGGGCTGCGTGGCGGTGCTCATAGATCACATGATAACGGGTGGAAAAATGGTGCAACTTGATGCGGGGAAATTAGCTGTGACGCAATGCGACGCCGCTGTTCGTCTGGATTCACTCACTGCGTATCTAATTCGACTTCACGTGTTTCGAATTTGCCTTCGCCTAGTGGGTTCCACTGTTTGAGCGTGAGGTCCAGGGTGTCGCCGTTGACTTTGTTGAGTGCGTCGGCGAGCGACTGCAGGTCGTGTACCGGTTGGCCCGCGACCTTGATGATGATGGACATGCGGCGGACACCGAACCGGTCTGCCGACGAGCCATCCTCGATTAGTCGCACCAGCACGCCCGGCGTGTACGCCCAGCCCAGCCGCGCCGCCAAGCCCGGCGAGTACGTTTCAAATCGGCTTAAGCCCGCATCGATCGCGGGGCCGTCTTGCCCGGCTTCAAATGGGTTGTCGAGGCGTTGCGGCGTCGAGAACGAGCCGAGCTCGCGTGGATCTTCGACCAGCTGCACACGCAGTGTCCTCACTCGGCCGTCCCGCCAAACGCGGATGGGTACTTCGCTACCCGGCGGGTGACTCGACACCGCGATACGCAATGCCTCGGCCGAATCGACTTGCTTCCCACCGACGTGCGTGACGATATCGTCGACCTGCATCCCCGCGTCTAGCGCCGGTGCGCCGGGCACGGGTTCGCAGAGCACGCCGTCGCCATCGAAGCCGAGCTCTTGTCGTGTGGCGAAGTCGATGTCGTTGACGAAGACGCCGATGTACCCGCGACGGACTTCGCCGTTCTGGATGAGCTGGTCGACGACGTTGACGATGAGGTCGATTGGGATGGCAAAGCCTAGGCCTGAGAACGTGGCCTGCGGGTTGCCTTCGACGGCGATGGCGGTGTTCATGCCGATGACTTCGCCGCGGACATTGGTGAGGGGTCCGCCGGAGTTGCCGGGGTTGATGGCGGCGTCGGTCTGGATGTAGTTCTCGTAGCTGTTGATTCGGGCGTCGTGGATGCGTCGGCCCGTCGCGCTGACGATGCCCTGGCTCATCGAGAAATCAAACTGAAACGGCGAGCCGACCGCGAACACAATCTCGCCTTGCTCCGCAGGCTGCGTCGCCAGCGCCGCGGGGATCAGGCCGCTGCGGTTGATCTTGAGCACCGCGATGTCGGTCTTCTTGTCGGTGCCGACGATGGTCGCGCGGTACTCGCCGCCGTCATCGAATCGCACAAGCGCTTGCTCGGCTTGTCCGCGCATCAGGTCTTCAACAACGTGGTGATTCGTGATGATGTAATCGGTGTAGTCATCAGGGTCGCTGGCGAAGTTGGGGAAGTGCCGATAGACCCAGCCCGAGCCGTTGCTGATCCCTTCGAGTCGGCCAAGGCGAGGGTCGCGTGCCAAGAGCGAGATGCTTGTGACGCTCGGCCGAACGACCGTCGCAACATCTTTGAATGCATTAGACAACGTGAGCAGCGTCGGGTTCTCGACGAGGTCTTTGCGGACCTGTTCGATCTGAGCGCCTTCGTAGGACTTAGCGATCTGCCGAACCATCCCCGGTCCGACAAGCATCGCAAGCACAAGCGTGCCAAGCAAAAGCAACGTCGGGCCGTACCAGCGGATGGATGACATGTGGGGCTCCTAGGAGGGCTAAATGACGGCCTGCTTCAATATGAAGTGTATCCCATATCCCTTGTGAATCCACTGTTTCGCAGAGAAAGACTGGTCGATATCTCAGGGCCGCGATAAACTGTCATTATCCCAAACGGAGTTTAGCCATGGTCAGCACCAAAGCCACCGTCCAAAAAGTACTCGACAACTTGCCGGATGATTGCACGCTGCATGAGGTGATGGATCGGTTGGCCTATGTCGAAATGATTCAAGATCGCCTAGGCAGTTTGTCGGATCCCGATTGCGAGACGATCAGCCAGGATGAGGTCGAGAGGAAGGTGGCCCATTGGCTGTCCCAGTCCGATGGCTGAAAGAAGCCACCGCCGAGCTTGACGAGATTTGGGAATACATCTCACAAGATTCACCCCAGAACGCATCGCGAGTCGTTGTGCGATTGGTACAGGCCGCACGCGATCTAGGCGACTACCCTCGTTCGGGACATGTCGTGCCTGAGTTTCGGCGTGACGAAATACGCGAATACCCGGCTTGGCCTTTTCGGCTGGTCTACGCTGTTTTGCCAGAAGAGGTTGTGGTCTTGTCCATTGTGCATGGAGCACAAGAAATGCCACGCGATGTGGTTGATCGCAAGTAGCCTACGCCGCCTATTAAGACAGGCTAAGTCAATCTTTACTCTTATAAACCCCGCCCTCGGCGAGGTATTCGCCCGACTCGACCTGCTTGCACCACTTGCTCGCGGCGTCTTGGATCGCGGAGCCGAGTTGAGCCAGCGGCGGGGCGAAGGGCGGCTGCCAATCGCTCATGCCTAGCACATCCTGCAACACCACAACATGCCCGTCACAGCCAGGCCCGGCGCCGCAGCCCACGACGGGAATGCGTTCGCCTGTGCGTGGGTGATGGGCCTTATCCATGATCCGCTGAGTCACTTCGTCGGGCACCGCTTCGACGAGCAG